>CAZMIS010000429.1:0-3719 GCA_964566325.1 uncultured Anaerolineales bacterium | reverse complement strand
TGCCGCCTTGGGCCGGTAGGCTGCCAGCACTTCGGCAGGCAGCGCTGGTTTGGCCCAGACATCGATGGCCTTGCCCGCGAGCTTCACAGCGCGTGCCTTGATGGCGGCCTCGTCCCACACCGTCACCTGCCCCAGGCCATCGTTCAGCTTCAGCGGACTCCAGCGCAGCCCCTTCTCATCCATGTCGCGCTTGTGGGCGAACGGGAAGTCGCTGTAGCTTGAGTTGTAAGCGGTCAATGTCAGGTTGCCGAGCGTGTGCAGCCAGGTTTCCTGCACTCGCTTCCAGTCGGGACCCAGGTCGGCTTGCCACTGCGCTGGCAGTTTGTCGTTCTGCGGCAGGATGTGCTCGATCGTGTACTCGGCCACTGCCACTCGCTCTTTGCGGTTGTGGTTCTCCAGCCGGCGCAGCCAGTAGGCTGCACGACCACCAAAGTGGTACAGGTCGCGCACCTGCAGCTCGCGTTGGAACTCTTCGTCGTTGGGGAAGCGGCGGTAGGACGGCAAGGTCAGCAGGTGGGCCTGGATGCTCTCCAGGTAGCGGTCCTTCTTCAGTACCTTGCTGAAGGTAGCGAAGGTCTTGTTCAAGGAATTGGTGGGGATGGCACACACCGCCCGCCGGAAGACGTAGGCCTCCACCACCCGAACGGCCGCCAGGAAGTCAGCCTCGCTCAACACGCCCCGTGAGCAGTCGTCGTACAGCTCCAACAGGAAGGGGTAAGCCACATCCACCTTCAGCTCACGCAGGTCGTGGAAGGCATCTCGCAGGCTCGGTCGGCTTTCTGCCCCCAGGGCCATGGCGCAGTACGCCTGCGCGTGGCGCTGCACGTCACATACCAGGACCTCCACACCGGCTTGCTCAGTGGCGGGCCGCACGCTGTGCAGCTTGAATGCCTCGTACACCTCATCAATGCGGGGGATATCGCCCGCTGGGTGCTTCAGCGTTAGGTAGTGGCGCATGAAGGCGTCGAAGTGGGCGACGTAGCCCTCTTGCCCGAAAGCCAGCTCCATCGGCCGCCAGTGGTCCTGGTACAGCCGCGTTTGCAGCCCAGGCTCCAGGCCCATCAACACGTAGTTGCGTATCAGGTCGGCCTGGCTGAGCTTGCGGCCTGTGGAGTTCATGCTCTCGAAGATCAGCTGCGGGTTGTCTTGCCCGCGCGCCAGCGCCACGTCCACAACCACCAGCTTGGCTAGCCCTTGGCAGATGACAGCCAAGTCGCAGGTGGAGTCCGAGAACCAGCCCTTGAACAGCTCGTAGTTGCCGGCCACTCGCACCGACTGCTCGGTCGGCAGCGGGGCCTGCCCCACCAGCGATGTGAGCGTGCCCTTGTCGGTCTGCGAAAGCAGCAGCTTAAAGTGGCGTTCGCCGTCTTCTTCCGGGTTCAGCAGGTAGTAATTGCGCAGCTTGCGGGCCGAGAAGCCCTCAACCGGCTCGCCGCTGCCCAGGGCCTCGGCCAGCGCCGCGATCAGGAGCGTGACCGTGGTCAGGCGCTGTTGGCCGTCGATGACCAGCAGCGGCGACAGCGTGGCCACTTGGAACAGGCCCTGTTCGATGTAGACGATGGAGCCGACGAAGTGCCCGGTCACTGCCGGGTTGCTTCCGGCACGGACCACGTCGTCCCACAACTGGCGGCACTCGCGCTCGGTCCACGAGTAGGTGCGCTGGTAGATGGGGATGACGAACTGCGGAGACTTCTTCAAGAAGGCCAGCAGCTTGGCCTCGGTCGCTTTCATCGATGAACTCTCCCTGATGTCTCTGTCTTGCTCAGCGCCCGGCGTGGTCTTGTGCCGCGCTTGTGCCAGGGTACTGAAAAGTCAGGCTAGTTTGGATCAAAGCGCGCCGCTAAAGGCATGGTGCTGGAGCGAGGTAAACAGCGCATCGGATTCGGCAAGTGCGGCACTGCGGGTGGCTTTGTGCGCTTCGATGGCTCCCACGCGCGCGGCGAAGGTCTTCTGCAATTCAACAGGTGGCAGGGCAACCGGCGCCTCACGCACATTTGACACGCTGATGGTGTTCAATCCGGAAGTGGTCTTGCTCGCACGCAGCAGATGTCGTCGGCCGCCGGTTGAGTTCATGTAGGTGCATGCATAGACCGGATCGACCTTGCTGTTGTCGAATCGAACCCGGATCAAGTGGTTCTGGTGGACACAACTGCGAAGCTCGCCACTCCACAATGCTGCTCTTCCGATTTCTTCAGGATTGCCATGCCCTTCGACTACTAGCAGGTCATGGTGGCACAGCGTGGTTCGGGCGACCTCAGCCGCTGTTGCGCGGATCGTCTTGATCTCGTCCAGGAGCAGGTAGCCACGGTGCACATTCGCAACGCGCAGGTAAGGCACCTCGATCGGCAGCTCCTTGCGAGCGCTCGTGACCTGAAGCCCGCCTTGGACATCCGCGAGCTTGCCTATCGGAAGGAACGGCCATTCCATTGAATTGGTCACCGTGTCCCCAAACATCTCCACAAACACCACCTGTGCCAGCTTGTCCAGCTCTGCCAAGGCCCGCCTGCGCTGGGCTCTCAGGGCATCGGCTTGATCGAGGATGGCGGCGATGCGGCGTTGTTCATCAAAGGGAGGAACTGGAACCTCTACTCCTTTGACCAGATCGATGTTCAGGTTCTTGACAGTGGCACCTGCAGCGAGCCTGGAGAAAGCTGCATAGACCGTGTCGGATCCGAGCAAACGATAGAAGAAGTCTTGGTCGATGCCGTCTCGCTTCTTGCCGAGTACCAGCCACCCGTCGTGGATGCAGCCCGACGTCCGCATGATGTATGGGCGCCCAAAGCTCATCGAGTTTGTCAGTAGAAAGTCGCCGGGCGCCACCAGCCGTGAACGAGCAATTCCTTCAGGTCGAATGCGACGTTTTGTACGCTCAATGTACTTGGCGCTGTCGGAGGCATCGGCGATCGAGATCCAATTGACGCCATCGTCTGCATCGGTGATGTAGTCGTCGATGGGGCGAGGGGAGCCACCTCGGGCAATCTCAAAGATATCTCCGAGGGGAACACGTGGCCAAGCGCTCATGCCAGCAGTTCCCGCAATGCCTCTGTCCCCGCCTGAATCTCCGCATCCAACACTTCCAGCCTCTTCAAGATGTCTGCGGGCTTGTCGTGATTCACCACCTGGTGAACCACTGCCTTGTAGCGGTTGATCGACAAGTCGTACCCGTTGCCGGCAATGTCAGCCTTCGGCACGCAAAAGCTTTGGTCGGTGCGTGTACGCTGCCGCTCCGCGCCGTCACGCTGCCGCCAGCGCGCCATTGCATCGGGCAGGTTGTTCTTCTCATGCTCGGCTTCGGTCAGCGGCCGGGCTGGCGCCACGCCTAGCAGGTCTTCGGCCAGCAGCGGCGTCCGCTTGTCGTCCAGGCTGCGGCCGTCGGCGCGCAGGTCGTAGAACCACACTTGGTCGGTGCCGCCTGAATTGGTCTTGGTGAAGAACAGGATGGCGGTGGACACGCCCGCATAGGGCTTGAACACGCCCGAGGGCAGCGACACCACTGCGTCCAGCTTGTGCGATTCCACGATCAGCTTGCGCAGTTCCTTGTGCGCCTTGCTGCTGCCGAACAGCACGCCGTCGGGCACGATGACTGCGGCCCGGCCACCCGGCTTCAGCAGCCGCAGGAACAGGGCTAGAAACAGAAGCTCCGTCTTCTTGGTCTTGACGGTGTCCAGCAGGTCCTTGGCGGTGTTCTCGTAGTCCAGGCTGCCGGCAAACGGCGGGTT
>CAZMIS010000428.1:0-3725 GCA_964566325.1 uncultured Anaerolineales bacterium | reverse complement strand
GGAGCGACCGTAGGGAGCGCAGTCGAAGGATGCTCAACCGAGGCCGATTTGGATCTCGGCCAGCGTTTTGTGCGCGTTGACACGTTCGGCGGCGCAGGCTACAATGCACCGTGCATTGTTCGCTTCTGCTGCGGTGCAACCCGGCTTCGCATGAGGTCCTGCCATGAACTACGTTCATCTTTCTCCTCATTTCCCACCGAACTACTACCTGTTCTCCGTTCACCTGGCGCGCATGGGCGTGAGCGTGCTGGGGCTGGCCGATGAGCCGTACGAGATGCTGCGGCCGGAGCTCCGCGAGTCGTTCGCGGAGTACTACCGCATCACCGATATGCACAATTACGACGAGCTGTTGCGCGCATGCGGCTACTTCACTCACCGCCATGGACGGCTCGACCGCCTGGATTCGCACTCAGAGTACTGGATGGAGACGGAGGCGCGGCTGCGCACCGACTTCAATGTGCCTGGCCCGCGCCTCGCGGACATCGCGGCCTACAAGCGAAAGTCGCTGATGAAGGCCGCGTATCACCGTGCCGGCGTTCCGGTTGCGCGCGGTGCGGTGTGCCAGACGCTGGCTGAAGGGCTGGCACTCGTCGCGGAGACGGGCTACCCTCTCGTGGCCAAGCCGGATATCGGCGTGGGCGCGGCGAACACCTTCCGCATCGACGACCACGCCGCCCTCGAGCGCTTCTTTGCCACCAAGCCGCCGGTCGACTACATGCTCGAGGAGTTCGTGGTCGGCAACATCACCACGTTCGATGGCCTGGCCGATCGCGACGGCACGCCGGTGTTTTTTGGCTCGCTGGGCTTTAGCCAGGGCATCATGGAGACGGTGAATGAGGACCGCCACGTTCATTTCTGGGCTGAGCGGGAGATCCCGGCCGATCTCGAGGAGGCAGGGCGGCGCATCCTCAAGGAATTCAACGTGCGCGAGCGCTTCTTCCATTTCGAGTTCTTCCGCACGCCGGACGACCGGCTGATCGCCCTCGAGGTCAACGTGCGGCCGCCGGGCGGGCTGGCCATCGATGTCTACAATTTCGCGTATGACGTCGACCTGTACTGGGGCTGGGCCAACGTGATCGTCAACAACCGCTTCGTCGACGGCTACAGCCGCAAGTACTACTGCTGCTACGTCGGCCGGAAGTACAACAAGTCGTACCGGCACACGCACCAGGAGGTGCTGGACGCGTTCGGTTACTGCATCATCGATCACGAGCCGGTGACCCCGGCCTTCGCCCTCGCCATGAGCGACTACGCGTACATGGTGCGCACGCCGGAACGGGACGAGATGTTCGCGGCCAGGGAATACATCCAGGAGCTGAGCGGATGAACGTCGAGTATCACAAGTGGTATAGCCCGAGCCTGGGCCACGACATGGAACTGAAGGTGTTCGGCCATGCGGGCAAGCCAATCGTCGTCTTCCCGTGCCAGGGCGGGCGCTTCTACGAGTGGGAAGACTTCGGGATGATGGAGGCGTGCCGCACATCGATCGACGAGGGCCGCGTGCAGTTCTTCACCGTGGACAGCATCGACAACGAATCGTGGTGCAACTGGGGCGCGCACCCGGTGGAACGGGCGCGGCGCCACGAGGATTACGACCGGTACATCGTCGACGAAGTGGCGCCGTTCATCCGCAACCGCGGATGGCTGGGCAAGTTCATCACGACCGGCGCGAGCATGGGCGGGTATCATTCGGCGAACTTCTTCTTCCGCCATCCCGACGTCTTCGATACGGTCATCAGCCTCAGCGGCCTGCAGCAACTCAGCATGTTCGTGGGGAACACGCTGGAGGACGCGATCTTCTTCAACACCCCGCTGGCCTACCTGCCCGGGATGACCGATCCCTGGTACCTGGACCAGTACCGGCAGAGCAACATCATCATCTGCGTCGGATCGGGTCCCTGGGAGGAGCCGATGGTGGCCGACGCGCTGGCACTCAAGGGGATCCTGGAGGCGAAGGACGTCCCGTGCTGGGTCGACGTCTGGGGCCACGACGTGGCGCACGATTGGCCCTGGTGGCGCCGCCAGCTGCCGTATTTCCTGCACCACCTGGGGTTGTAAGATGGTCAGTTTCACGTTGGGGGGCACAGGAATCCGGGATACCAGCATCCTGAGCGGAGGCCGCCGCTGGCGGCGGACGCAGTCGAAGGACGCTCGTGATCAGGCCGCCCCTTCGACTGCGCTCCCTGCGGTCGCTCCGCTCAGGGTGCTCCACTCTTGTCCCGGGCCGGCCTGATGCCGGGCACCTGGGTGACGCCTTACACCTTCAGCACCGCGCCTTCGCTGCCCGAGGTCACCATCGCCGCATAACGCTTCAGCCAATGACTCAGCTCGCGGCGGGGCGCCTGCCACTCAGCCCTGCGCTGCGCCAGCTCCTCGGCCGGCAGGTCCACGCACAACGAGCGGCCGGGGATGTCGATCTCGATCACATCGCCGTCCCTCAGCAGGCCGATCGGCCCCCCGGTTGCGGCCTCCGGCGAGACGTGGCCGATGCACGCGCCGCGCGTGCCGCCGCTGAACCGGCCGTCGGTGATGAGCGCGACCGACGTCCCCAGCCCCATGCCCATGATGTTCGACGTGGGCGCGAGCATCTCCTGCATGCCCGGGCCGCCCTTCGGCCCCTCGTAGCGGATCACGACCACGTCGCCCGCCTTGACCCTGCCGGACAGGATGCCTGCATTCGCCTCGTCGTGTGAGTCGAAGATTACGGCCGGGCCGCGATGACGCATCATCTCGGGCAGCACGCCCGCGGTCTTGATCACCGCGCCGTCGGGCGCCAGGTTGCCGAATAGGATGGCCAGCCCGCCGCGCTCGCTGTAGGGGTCGTCCAGCGGCCGGATGCACGCCTTGTCGAGGCTCTCCGCGCCCCGGACGTTCTCCAGCAGCGTCCTGCCCGTTACCGTGATCGCGTCCGTATGCAGCGCGCCCGGCCGCTTGGACAGCTCCCACAGGATCGCAGACACGCCGCCCGACCGGTCCACATCCTCCAGGTGGTAGGCTGAGGAGGGCGAGACCTTGCAGATGTTGGGCACCCGCTCCGCCACTTCGTTGAGCCGCGCGAGCGGATAGTCCACGCCCGCCTCGTGCGCGAGGGCCAGGGTGTGCAGCACGGTGTTGGTCGAGCCGCCCATCGCCATGTCCAGGGCGAAGGCGTTGTCGATCGACTTCGCGGTCACGATGTCGCGCGGCTTGAGGTCGAGGTCGATGAGCGTCATCACCTGCCGCGCGGCCGCACGCGCGAGCTCCTCCCGCCGCGGATCCACGGCCAGGATCGTCCCGTTGCCCGGCAGGGCCATGCCGAGCGCCTCGCACAGGCAGTTCATCGAGTTGGCCGTGAACATGCCGGAGCACGAGCCGCACGTCGGGCACCCGTACTGCTCCAGATCCTGCAGCTGCTCCGCGTCGATTTTGCCCGACTTGTAGGCGCCGACCCCCTCGAACACGGAGATCAGGTCCACCACCTTGCCGGACGGCGTGACGCCGGCCTTCATCGGGCCGCCGCTCACGAAGATCGTGGGGATGTTGAGCCGCATCGCGGCCATCAGCATACCGGGCACGATCTTGTCGCAGTTGGGGATGCAGATCATGGCGTCGAACCAGTGCGCGGCGACGACCGTCTCGACCGAATCCGCGATCAGCTCGCGGCTGGCCAGGGAGTACTTCATCCCCACATGGCCCATCGCGATGCCGTCGTCCACGCCGATGGTGTGAAACATGAATGGCACGCC
>CAZMIS010000427.1:0-3734 GCA_964566325.1 uncultured Anaerolineales bacterium | reverse complement strand
TTGAGCAGCGCGCGGGCGATGGCCACGCGCTGGCGCTGGCCGCCACTCAGCTTCACCCCGCGCTCGCCGACGAGCGTCTCGTACCCGAGAGGCAGGTCCGCGATGAAATCGTGCGCGTTCGCGGCCTGGGCTGCGGCCTCGATCTCGTCCTGCGTCGCATCGAGCTTGCCGTAGCGGATGTTGTCGCGCACCGACCCGCTGAAGAGCGCGGTCTCCTGGGGCACGATGCCGATCTGCCCGCGCAGGGAGCGGAGGGTGACGCCGCGGATGTCGTGTCCGTCGATCGTGATGAACCCCTCGGTGGGATCGTAGAAGCGCGGAATCAGGTTGACCAGCGTGGTCTTGCCCGCGCCGCTGGGACCGACGAGGGCCACCACCTGGCCCGGCGCCACAGCCAGGTCGATCTCGCGCAGCACTTCCCGCGCTACGCCGGTGTCGCCGTAGTCGAAGCTGACGTGCTCGAAGCACACCTCGCCCCGGATTGGCGGCAGCACGAGCGCGGCGGGATCGTCCTGCAGCTCGGGCGCCGCGTCGAGCAGCTCGAAGACTCGCTCGCTCGCACCCAGCGCACGCTGGAACTGGCTGTAGAGGCCGGTAAAGCCGGCGATCGGCGACGCCACCATCATCGTGTAGAGCAGGAAGGAGATCAGCTCGCCCGGGGTCATGGTGCCCGCGATGACCTCCCGGCTGCCGAACCAGAGCACCAGCGCAATGGACGAGTAGGCGATCAGCCCGATCACCGGGCCGAGGGTGGCGTACAGCCGCACGCGCGTCACGGCGATGCGGAAGAGCCGCTCGACCGTGTCGTTGTAGCGGTGCACCTCGTACGGCTCGCGCGCGAACGACTTGACGATGCGCACGCCCGAAAGCGCCTCCTCTGCCGTCGCGCTGGCCTCGGCCAATGCGTCCTGCACCTGCTTGCTGAGGCGGCGCACGATGCGGCCCAGCAGGATCATCCCGATCACCGCCAGCGGCACGACCGCCAGCATGATCAGGGTCAGCCGCCAGGCCATCACGAAGATGATGACGAGGCCGCCGATCAGCATGATCGTATTGGATAGCAGCGAGAGCAGCGTATCGGTGACCGCATTCTGGATGGTGCTGACATCGTTGCCGAGCCGCGAGAGCAGCTCCCCGATGCGCGTGTTAGCGAAGAAGCGCAGCGGCATCGCATGGAGGTGACCGTAGAGCGCCTGGCGCAGGTTCGTCACCACCCGCTCGCCGGTCCAACCCAACAGGTAGGCCTGGCCGAAACCGAGTGCCGCCTGGGCCAGGAACAGCCCCACGAGGAGAAGAGTGACGCGATCGAGCAGCGCGAAGCTGCGATTGACCAGCGCGCTGTCCACCACCTCGCGCACGATGAGCGGCAGGGCCAGGCCGGCCAGGCTGTTGAGCGTCAGAATGACGCCTGCGAGCGCCAGGTAGCGCCAGTAGGGGCGCACGAAGCGCAGCAGGCGGCGATAGCTCGAGAAGAGGTCGCGCAGAAACGCGCGGTTGGGCAGTGGTACGTCGCCCAACAGGCGCGCCGCGCCGGGGCGCGGGGTCGGTTTAGGTTGTGCTGTCATACTGGCGCCAGTATAACGCCCCGCCCAGAGGGCGTCAATGACTTCGCTTCCAGTCCATGGATCAAGACCTGGCGACTTCTTAGCCGCAGAGACCGCAGAGCGCCCAGAGAAGGGGGAGAAATGGTCGCCGTGACCATCTGCCGGCGACCTCTGTGACCTCTGCGGCTAAAGGGCAAGCAGCCACTGGGCGAGGAGCAGAACGACCATGCCCGCACCGATGATGGCCAGGACGTTCTTCACGCGCAGCGCGACGAGGATGGCGGCCAGCGCGGCCCAGATCTGCGGGTTGCGCCACGACAGGCTCGGCGCGCCCTGCCACGTCACCGTCTCCGGCACGATGATGGCGGAGAGGACCGCGACCGGCACGTAGCGCAGGGCGGCCATGAACCAGTCGGGCATGCGCACGCGGCCCAGGAGGTAGATGAACGACAGGCGGGTGAGGAAGGTCAGCAGGCCGGCCAGCCCGATCGTCATCCAAAGGCTCATCGGTCCCGTCCTTCCAGGGAGAGGCCGGCGCCGATCCCCACGATCGCGGCGACCAGCAGGCCCGTCTTGAGCGGGAAGCCCATGGTCAGATAGCCCGCCAGGCCCGCCGCGAGCGCGGCCACGATCGCCGAGCGCTGCCGCAGGGTCGGCACGACCAGGGCGATGAACGTCAGCGGCAGCATGAAGCTGAGCGGCCAGTTCTCGGGGATGCGCGCGCCGACCAGGATCCCCGCCGCGGTGCTGATCTGCCAGCCGGTCCACAGCGTGAGGCCGGCCCCCAGGTAGTACCAGTGCTTGCGCGAGGCGTCGCCCCCGCGGTTGTAGTAGGAGATGACGACGGCGTACGCCTCGTCGGTGAGAAGGTACGCCAGCACCGCCTTCCACGCGGGTCCCAGGTGGGCGACGTGCGGCGCGACCGAGGCACTGTACAGCGCGTGGCGCAGGTTGACGACGAAGACGACCAGGACGATGACGAAGCCCGTGGCAGGGCCGGCGAAGAGCTGCGCGGCGATGAACTGGGCCGACCCGGCAAAGATCACGGAGGACATGGCCTGCCCCACGATCGGCGGGAGGTGCGCGGCCATCGCAAGCGCGCCGAAGATCACGCCGAACGGCGCGACGCCCAGCAGGATGGGCGCCTCATCGCGCACCCCAGACAGGAACTCGCGGCGGCGTGAAGGAGGGTGGCCCGGCAGGTTGATGTTCAAGCGGTTCCGGCCTTCGGTCGGGAGGATCTGTGCTGGCAGGTAGTCTAGCGGGAGTCGCGCGCAGGGTCAAATCCGGGCGGGCAAACCCAGCGAGGGCCTCGCTGGGTTCGCCCGCTCGTTGCCTATGCGCCGCCGGGCGCCTGCTGAAGCTCGCAGAGGCGCCTGAAGTGGTAGCCGTAGATGGACAGCGTCACCGCCACCGGGAGAAGCCGCGGCCTGCGGAACAGGGTCCAAACGAGCAGCTTCCAGTAGTACACGCGTTCCTTGCCCGCAATGCCCAGCCGGCCGATGGAACGGAACAGCGCCCGCAGCTGCTCGCGATCGAGCGGCGCAGTGACGGTAGGGGCCTTGAACTCGCGCAGGAAGGTGATCACGCGCGCGTAGTACTGCTCCGGCGCATACAGTCGGCCCAGCACCGCATGGTAGCCGGCATAGAGCGCCTCGAGCGGCATGGCGGGCCGGATGTTGGTCAGGGCGGCGACGTTGTTGCCGGACGCGTCGCCCATCAGCCTGCCCTCGCGCGCCATCCGCTCCCAGAGCCGCGTCGCGGGCAGCGCCTGCAGCAGCCCCACCATGGCGGTGACGATGCCGCTCGCCTGGATGAAATCGACCTGGCGCTGGAAGGTCCTGGGCGTGTCGCTGTCGAAGCCCAGGATGAACCCGCCCTGGACCTGCAGGCCCGCGCGCTGGATCCGCTTGACGTCGGCCACCAGGTCGCGGCCCAGGTTCTGCTTCTTGTTGCACTCGGCCAGGCTGTCCTCCTCGGGCGTCTCGATGCCGATGAAGACGCAGTCGAAGCCGGCCTCGGCCATCAACCGCATCAGCTCGGGATCGTCCGCCAGGTTGATCGAGGCCTCCGTGTTGAACGGCATCCCGCTCTTGCCCTTGCGCCAGGCGATGATGCCGGGCAGCAGCTCTTCCTTGAGGTAGCGCCGGTTGCCGATCAGGTTGTCGTCCACGAAGAACACGTTGCTGC
>CAZMIS010000426.1:0-3738 GCA_964566325.1 uncultured Anaerolineales bacterium | reverse complement strand
CCCGTTACGTGGTCAAGGGTCAGCTGGAACGTATCAAGCGCAGCGTGTACAGGCTGGTGCCCTTTCCCCGATCACGGCATGAGGACCTCTTTATCGCCTGGTTGGAGGTTGGTCCCCAATCTGTGATCTCACATGATAGCGCCCTGGCCGTTTACGAGCTCTCTGACGCCCTGCCGTTCGCAGTCCACCTGACCGTGACGCGCACAACATCGCGGCGCCACCCCGGCCTTCGTCTGCATACGAACCAAATCAGCGCCGAGGAAATCACGCACTACGATGGCCTGCCTATGACGACTGTGCCGCGCACAATTGTCGATGTTGGCGTGAGCGGACTCTCAGAGGAGTTCGTACAACAGGCCGTCCGGGAAGCTATTCAAGGCGGACTAACGACGCCCAAGGTCCTTCTGGACGCGGCTGCAGGCAGAGGTCCTCGCATCAGTCAGATGCTCAGCCGCGCACTCAAGCAGATTGGAGCTCTCCCAAGCGAGGATACCAAATGACCTACAAGACTGCTGCCGCGTTTCGGCGCGCATTGGAGGATAGACTAGCGCACGAAAGTGCCAGAACGCCGCTTGTTCGGCTCCGAGATGTGTAGCGCACGCCACCGCCGGCCTTCCGCTGCCGTGTTACAATGGTGGATGCGGGCCCGGCTACAGCGGGAAGGCGGCACGCGCAAGAGCCCGTGTTGGCTGGCGAAGGAGCACCATGGCAACTATGGGGACGGACGTCACAGCGATCCTGGAGTCCATTGGGCCGACCACACTGGCGCCTGTCGTTAGCCGGTCTTTGCATGGCAGGCCGGTCGAGATCGGAGACTGGCGCGTCAGTCAACTGGGCGGCGGAGCCGGGAATCCCGTGAGCGCAGGGTTGTACCGTTTCGAAGGGTACGGACGCGAGCCCGACCGAGAGACACCGTGGGCGGTCGTCCTCAAGATCATCCAATCTCCCGCGAATCTCGGCGCAGTGGGCATGGGTGAGGGTGATGATCAGGCGCACTGGAACTACTGGAGGCGCGAACCCCTCGTCTACCGGTCGGGCCTGCTCGCGGCGCTGCCGCAAGGCCTCGCCGCTCCACGCTGCTACGACATCCTCGAACTGCCTGGCGATGTCGCGTTGCTCTGGCTGGAAGACATCCGCGGTTCCACGATGAGCACATGGGATCTCGAGCAGTATGCGCTGATCGCGCGCCATCTTGGCCGGCTCAACGGCGCGTACTTGAGCGAGCGCCCGTTACCGGATTTCCCTTGGTTCAGCCGCCAGTTGTGTCGCCAGTGGATGGCCAAGCTGAGCTCGCTGGTGATGCCCTGGGAGCATCCCGCGGTGCTGGCCCGTTACCCCACACCGGAGGTGAATGCTTTCCGGTGCATGCTGGCCGACAGTGAGCGCTTTCTGGCGGCGCTCGATCTGCTGCCCAAGACGGTCTGTCACGGCGACACGTACCCGACGAATTTCGTGATACGCCCCTCCGTGGTGGGTGGGGACGAGAGCGTTGCACTGGACTGGGCCCTGACGGGCGTGCAGCCGGTAGGAGACGACTTGGGCCAGCTCGTCTTCGGTGCGCACAACAACCTCACGGCGCGCCAGCCTGAAGAAGTGACCGCATGCCTTTTTCAATCGTACCTGGGCGGTTTGCACGACGGCGGTTCCCGGATCGACCCGGAGTTGGTGCGATTTGGATTTGTCGCGTCGGCAGCACTGCGAGTCGGCCTGTTTCGACTCATAATGCTGAGCATGGCGCTGAATAGCCACGCTGCCGGTGCGGAAGAGCCTGTGCAAGAAGCGGTTGCGCCCCACTCCTTCGAGGTTAACATGGCGCTCCAGGCCTTCGACTTGCTGGAATCGCTGTGAAGCAGAGGCATTTGCCCCTGCCATTGACGGCCACATTTCGCATTCCTCGTCGCCAGCCAGACGTGGCTTCAGGCCCCGCGCGACCGGCCGCGCAGCGCATCAGACCTGGAACTCGTGCGCCTGGCCGGTCTCCTCCATGTACACCCAGCCGTCCATTTCAGGCGGCTCGATGCCCAGTTGGGTGATGATCGCGGATATCTGTGCCCGGTGCTCGGTGGCGTGGTTGATCGCCTGGAACAGCAGGCCGCTGAGCGGAAATTCATAGCCGACCGGGTCGCCCGGCTCGGTCTCCCGCACCAGCGTCTCGGCCCGCGCGGCCAGGGCCAGCTGCGGCAGCTCCTCGCCGGACCAGCGCACCGTGTCTTTGAGCACCCGGAACCCCGGGAAAGGATCCTCGGGCACTTCCTCCGCCGGCCACTTGCCGTTGACCCGGTGCACGTAGCCCACTTCCGCGCGGACAATGTGCAACAGAGTCGCGCTGATCGTGCCATAGACGCCCACGCCGCCGGTGTCCAGTTGTTCGTCGCTCAACCTCGCGCAGAAGTCCAACAGCCTCAGGTTGGCCCAGGTGTTGTGGCGGAATAGAGCGATCAGGACACGCGAGTTGCCCGGTCGATCTTCTGTCATCATGAACCTCCGATGGAACGCCGAGCACCAGCTCGGCCACCCACTTCCCGACTGCCGAAATCCAGTTCGGCGTTCTGGCCGATCATGCTGTGGCCGGTCTCCGACCGAGCCACCTATTGAGCCTGCCAGAGTACACTGGACGTGGCGGTGACTGCGGCTACATCTGCATACGGTCTCTTGCATGACCTCTTACTTCTTCACCCTATCGCGAACGGGCGGGCGTCGCGCACCCCGGCGATCCAGCCATCCCCATAACGACCCCACCAGGATTTCAAGGATGTACTGAACCTTACAGCCCTCATCGGCGTCATCAGGTTGATTAGCTATCGAAGCTAATGATGACGTATCGAAACCTGGAACAAGAATCGAGCCGGATGACCGACGCGAATGTGAAGAACGACCTGACCAACAAACCAAGAGACACCTCCGCCACCGTACGGTGGGCTACTCATACACTTCTCGCCCGCTTCCGATCACCCCGGGCGATGCTTGCCCTGCAGGTCCTGATGATTGCCCTCTGCCTGGCGCCCATCGTGCACCAGGCCAGCCAGGATTGGGACGCAGTCTGGGCTGCTGCGCGCCAGGTGACCGCGCCCGCGCTGATCGGGGCCGTGCTGGCCCTCCTTCTGAGCTCGCTCTTCCTGCCCATCGCGATCACCGCGTTCACGCGTGGGGGCAAAAGCCGGATCGGCTACCGTCATAGCGCCCTGGCCTACTTCGCCTCGCAACCCATGAAGTACCTGCCCGGCTCCTTCTGGATCCTGCCCGGGCGGGTCATTCTGCTGCGCAGGCTGGGGCACGACTTCGGTCCCGCTTCCGGTGGGCTGCTCTTCGAAATGACGACGCAGGTGCTGTCCAGCGCGCTCGTTGTGGCGGCCCTGGGAGGCTTGCGCGGGGTCTCGTCCGTCTGGGTCGGCAGGACAACCGGGATCATCCTGGCAGTGTCGTTGGCAGCCAGCCTCGTGCTCGTCGTCTCGCCCGCCCTTGCGCAGCGTGCCTTCAAGCGCGGCTCGTCCACGCGGGAGACCCTGGCCCGGCTCGCTGCCGTTCCGATGCACGTGCGACTGGCGAACCTGGTCGCAACGACGGCCGCCTACGCGATCATGTGGCTGCTGATGGGCCTCAGCTTCTACGCACTGATGGTGGCTGCGCAGCCCAGGCTGGATCCGGAGCTCCTCAGGATCGGCGTCGGGGTTTCCACCCTGTCGTGGCTTGCCGGCTTTCTCAGTCCGATCAGCCCGGGTGGCGTCGGCGTGCGCGAGG
>CAZMIS010000425.1:0-3745 GCA_964566325.1 uncultured Anaerolineales bacterium | reverse complement strand
GTCAGCCACGTCAGCGGCCCGGGATCGTTGGCCACGCGCGCAGGCACGACGCCCCAGGTGGTCACCGCCTGTTGCAGGGCCTCCTCACCGCCTCCGCCCAGAATCAGCATCTGCCACCCGAAGACGACGATGTTGATCAGGATGAGGACGACCGTGACCAGGGGGAAGCGCGTGGTGGGCATACGATCCCGGATCGGCATCATGGTGCACCTCTCGTCAGCTACGGCGCGATGGCCGCGAATAGGGCGTACAAAGCCACGCCGGGCAACAACGCAAACGGGAGCACGTAGGCCCAGCGGCGCCAGCGGAGCGGGAGCGCGCTGGCGGTGGCCAGCCCCACGGCCAGCGCAAACGTGAGCGCCAGCGGCCACTTCGGCGCACCGGTCGCGGGCAGCGCGCCGATGCCCAACCCCCACGCGGCCATGACGGCCGCCCATGCCAGCGCGATCACGACCAGCGCGCGGGCCACCGTGGGCGTCAGCGCACGTTCCCACCACGCGGCCAGGAACACGGCGATCGGGATCAGGGCCGTGAAGAGGTAGCGCCCCTGGTGCTGGAGGAAGGTCAGGTTGTAATAGATGTAGGTCAACAGGGTCAGCAGCGCAGAGGCGGCCAGCAGGACCGCGGCCGCGTTCGGGCGTGTGGGGGTGTCAGGGGCTGCGGCCCGGCCGGCGGTGCGCGGCTGCCGGGCGTGCCGCGCACCGCGACGGCCGCGCAGGCCCAACGCCGCGGCGGACGCCGCGAGCGGCACGCCCAGCCACAGCCCCAGGAAGTAGTAGACGCGGGTGTCGAGCCACACCCCCATCCACCCGAACACCCCGACGAAGCTCTTGAAGGTCCATTCGATGGCCCGGCGCCAGTACGTGGCCGGCCCGTTCTCCGCGATGAACTGTGCGGTGCGGGTCTGGCCGATCACGATCTGGTCGTGGCGGATCAGCCCCAGGAAATCGGGCCAGCCGTAGACGTAGAGGTTGCGTGCATACCAGGGCAGCGCGACGAGCGCGGCGGGCGCCAGCGCGGCGAGGCCTTCGGCGACGATGCGGCGCAGCGGCGCGCGCTCCTGCGCCCAGCACCACGCCAGGGCCCCCGCGGCCAGGGGCAGTGCGATGTAAGCGGTCGTCTTGGTGATCAGGATCAGCCCCAGCAGGATGCCCAGGAAGATCGGGCGGCGCAGGAGGCCGGCCGCGGATGACACGCTGCCAGCAGTCACCCGCCCCGTGAGATAGAAGAGCACGGCGGCCAGGAGCAGCTCCGCGAGCACGTCGTTGCCCACCTGCGACGCGGTGGCCAGGTGCTGGGGCAGGAACGCGACGAACGCGGCCGCGCCCAGTGCTGCCGCAGGCCGGCCGGGCAGCGCCCGCCGCGCGATGCCGAAGGCCAGCAGGACGATGCCCGCGCCGAGCGCGACGGAGAAGAGGCGCAGTGCGAGCAGGCTGCCGCCCGTCAACGAGTAGACCGGCGCGGCCAGCGCATAGTAGAGCGGCGGCTGATGCGACTCGTAGCGGATCGGGGTGATGGGCAGGTCCGGCGGGAAGCCCGCGGCCTTGATCTCTTCCAGGTACGCGTGCGGGTAGTCGCCCATGTGGAGGACGGGGAAGGCGCCGTTCTCGGCCAGGTAGCGCACGTAGTTATAGTGCGCCGGCTCATCGGGCGCCTGCCAGGCGGGCGTCTGCACCGCGAAGAGCGCGCCGAGCGCCAAGTAGGCGACGAGGATCAGGACCAGGACGAGGCGTTGAGCTTGGGACATCAGGCCCTACTGCTCCGGCAAGACGTCACGCCCGCGGCTACCGCTCTGCTCGGGCCCGATGATCCCGTCCGCCTCCATCTGGTCGATGATGCGCGCCGCCCGGGAGTAACCGATGCGCAGCCGGCGCTGAAGCAGGGAGATGCTGGCCTTGCCCGACTTGCGCACTTCCTGGACCGCCTGCCGGTACATGTCGTCCCGCCCATCGGCCTCAACGGCTGCCAGATCGTCCCACAGTGGCTGGCGCAGGGTCTCCTCGCCGGGCAGGTAGGGCAGGCCCTCCGCCCCGCGCCGTGACTCGGCGTCGTCGCGCTCAGGTGCACTTGCCGGCGCCTGGCGATCCCACGGCAGCGGTTCGCGCGCTTCGGCCGAGTCCTCGTCGCCGGCCCGGAGTGCAGGACTCTCGCCTGCCAGCAGGTCGCTCGGCTCGACAAAGGAGCGCATGCCGCGCCAGAAATTCACCAGTCGCGTCGTTTCGCGGTCCGACACGAAGCAGCCTTGGAGCCGTTGCAGCTTCGACTGGTCCGGGGCCATGAAGAGCATGTCCCCCCGGCCGAGCAGCTGCTCGGCGCCCGGTGTGTCGAGGATGACCCGGCTGTCGATCTGCGAGGTGACGGCGAATGCGATGCGCGCGGGGAAGTTGGCCTTGATGAGCCCGGTGACGACGTCCACCGACGGCCGCTGGGTGGCGAGGACCAGGTGCATGCCCGTGGCGCGCGCCATCTGTGCGATGCGGCAGATGTAGCGTTCCACGTCTTCGGGCGCAGAAAGCATCAGGTCGGCCAGCTCGTCGATGATGATGACGATGTAGGGCAACACCTGTTCGTTCTGTGCCCGCAGCTTGTCGTTGTACGCCTCGATGTTGCGCGCGCCCAATTTGGCGAACAGCTTATAGCGCCGCTCCATCTCCCGCGTGGCCCACTGCAGCACCGGCACCGCGCGCTCGACGTCGACCACCACCGGCGCGATCAGGTGCGGGATGCCGTTGTAGACCGTGAGCTCGACCCGCTTCGGGTCCACCATCAGGAGGCGCAGGGTGTCGGGCGTGTGGCTCAGCAGTAGGGAGGTGATGATCGCGTTCACGCAGACCGACTTGCCCGATCCGGTGGCGCCGGCGATCAGCATGTGGGGCATGCGCGACAGGTCGGCCACCGAGGCCTGCCCCGAGACATCGCGGCCCAGCCCGAAGCGGAGCACGCCCTTGGTTGCGGCCCACTCCTCCGACTCCATCACACCGCGCAGGGAGACGAGGGAGATCTGGGTGTTGGGCACCTCAATTCCGACGAAGTCGCGGCCAGGCACCGGCGCCTCGATGCGGATGGGCGACGCCGCGAGCGCAAGAGAGAGGTCGTTGGAAAGCGCCTGGATCTGCGACACCCGCACCTTGACGTGCTTTTCCTCGCCCTTGCGATCCTTGCGCACGATCACGCCGGGGCGCAGGCCGAACTGGGTGACCGCGGGCCCCTGGTTCACCTCTACCACGCTGACCGGCACGCCGAAGCCGAGCAGGGTCTGCTCGATGATCTGCACGCGGCGGCGCAGGTCCTCCTGCTGGATCTCGGCCTCCCCCGCGTCCTCCAGCATCTCGGGCAGGACCGGGAGGCGCCACGACTGGCCGCTGCCGCCGATGATGCGGGGCTGGGGCGTCGCGGCCGGGGTGGCAGTGGTCGCGGCAGCTTGACCCGGCCGCACGCCCGGAGCCGGCGTGGCGCCCTGGCGGCCTGCCGCGCTGCTCGAACCGGCGCCGCCCGACGCAGCCCGGCCGTTCGCGCCGTGCCCGTTGATCACGGGCGTGCGCGGGGCAGGTGCATCCCAGGGCGGCAGCACGTCGGCCTGCCTTGGCTTGAGCTTCTGCCACATGCGGACGAGTGGATTCGGCTCTCGCGGCTCGCCCAGTGGCAGCGGCGGCGAGATCGTGGAGCCGCCGGGGCCCCGGTGCGTCTCGCGCTTGGCCGTTCCTGCACCCGGCAGGGGCGGGAACGATGGGCGATGGAGTAGTTG
>CAZMIS010000424.1:0-3757 GCA_964566325.1 uncultured Anaerolineales bacterium | reverse complement strand
GTTCTTGATCGACGTCTCGTCCACCGAGGCGATGACCTCGAGCTGATCGAGATCGGCGATGGTCAGGATGGTCGTATTGGCCGAGATCAGGGCCCCTTGCCGGACCTGCACCTGGAGGATCGTGCCATCAAATGGCGCAAGGAGGCTCGTGCCCGCCAACGCGGCCTCGGCGTCGGCTAGTGCCAGTCTCGCCTTCTCCACGCTGGCGCGCGCGTTCGCCAATTCGGTCGCGTCCGCGCCTTCGTCCAATTGGGCCCGTGCCGCCTGAGCCGTGGCCAGGGCCACTTCCGCTGTCTTGATAGTCAGCTGCGCCTTGGCCAGTTCCAGCGCGTCGCCGCCCGTCTTAGCATCGGCCAGGTCCTCACGTGCGTCTGCCAATGTAGCCTCTGCGGCCACGATGGTGGCCTCCGCCGAGTCCAGCGCCAGGCGCCTCTGCGTCTGTGCGTTGACGAAGGTGACGCGCGCGGAACTCAGCGCCTCCTGCTCTTCGGCGAGCAGCTCCGTCTGCTCCTTGTTGGCCTTGCCGGTCGCGACGATCTTCTCGAGGTCGATGACCTTCCGCTCGTGCCACTTGACCAGGTATTCCGCATTGCGGAGACTTGCCGCGGTCGAGTCAATCTCGGTCATGTTCGACTGCAGCCTGGCAAGTTCCAGGCTTTCCTGCGCATTATTGATTGCGTCCTGGAGCTGCCGGATGGACGACGCGTCGGGCGACTGCAGCTCGGCCAACGCCACCTGTGCTTCGGCCAGGTCCTGCCCGGCCTCTGCCACCGCCTGGTCCGCCTCCGCGATCTCGGTTTCAGTCGCGGGGATCTCCAGGTCAGCGAGGGTTTCCTCGGCCGAGACCAGGTCGCTCTTCGCCTGGTCCAACGCCTGTTGATACGCTGCAGGGTCGACGGATGCGAGCAGGTCTCCTGCCTTGACCGTGTTTCCGGCCGCCACGTTCAGCGTCTTGAGGGCGGTACTGCTGCTGAGTTTGTCGAATGCGAGGTCCGCCTGCTGCACGGCCGAGAGCTCGCCCACCACCGTCAGCGAGGAACTGAGGTCCCCGCGTTTCGCAGCCACCACTTGCGTGTACGTGCCGCCCGTGGTGGCCGTCTGCGCAGTCGCCGAACGGTTCCGCAGGTACCAGGCGCCGCCCACGGCCAGGCCCACCACGGCCAGGATCACGATCGTTCGGGTAAGAACCTTCAACACGCCTCTTCCCTCCTTGCCGAGCCGCACCTACTGCCGCGAAGACGATCCGCTGTTGGATCCAGCCTGACCGTCGGACGTCGTGCCTGGGGCACCGCCAGAACCCCCGTCAGGCGCCGTGCCGGGCTCTCCGCCGGGGGAAGCCCCGTTAGGACCCCCACTGGGACCCCCGAAGCCGAACCGGCCCGGAGATGCCACCTGGATCGACCGGGCGGTGACGACGCCGTCGGAGCCGGTGCTGCCCGAGACCATCAGCGTTTCGCCCGGCTCCAGATCGGTCACCTTGACGGATGCGTTCTTTTCGATCAGGGTCGTGTCAGTCACAGTGATCCGGACTTCCTTGCCGTTGGCGTCCGTCATGACCAGCACGCCGTCCGCGATCTCCTTGACCGTACCCACCACCATCCCGGCCGCCGTGGTTGTGTCGCGCTGGCCGCGTCCCCCGAAGCCACCGCCCTGTGCCGGCGGGAACGCGCCACCCGGTGCGCCCTGGTCGAAGCTGACCGCGCCCATGGGCAGTTCGGTCTGCGCCTGCGACTTGCCGTACACCATGCCCCCGTAGAAGCTGCCGCCCGCGATCGCGAGCACCAGGATAACTCCTGCAACGATTGCCACTGCCTTGTTCACGTGTGTCTCCTCTCTATTCAGAATCCTGTAGAGACGTAGCATGCTACGTCTCTACAACGTGATGGCTGCTCCTGAGGGCACTGCTAAGGCCCGCGCACTGTTCTTCTCGTCGCTGACGACGACGCCGTCGTGCAGGCGCACGATGCGCCGTGTGTAGGCGGCAATGTCGGGCTCGTGCGTGACGAAAACGATGGTGATCCCGTGCTGCTCGTTCAGTTCCTTGAAGATGGCTATGATTTCGTCGCCGGACTTCGAGTCCAGGTTGCCGGTCGGTTCGTCGGCCAGGATCAGGCTGGGCTGGTTGACCAGCGCGCGTGCAATCGCCACGCGCTGCTGCTGTCCGCCCGACAGCTCGTTGGGCCGGTGATGCATGCGATCCCCCAGGCCCACGCTTTTGAGTGCGGCGATGCACTTGTCCCGGCCGTTGCTCTGCCCGGCGTAGATCAGCGGGAGCTCGACGTTGGCCAGGGCCGTGGTGCGGGCGAGCAGGTTGAAGCTCTGGAAGACGAACCCAATCTTGCGGTTGCGCACCTCTGCCAGCTGGTTGTCGCTCATGCGGCCGACGTCCTGGCCGTCAAGCACGTACGACCCGCTGGTCGGCGTGTCGAGCGCGCCCAGGATGTTCATGAGCGTGGACTTGCCCGAGCCGGATGCACCCATAATCGCCATCATCTCGCCCTGCGCCACCTGGAGGGTGATGCCCCGCAGGGCGTGCACCTCCACATCGCCCATGCGATACACTTTCGTGATGTCGTGAAGCTCGATCAGCGCAGTTGTCACTGCTGGCTCCTTATCACACGGGCGGGGAACGAAAGTCGCCCTCCGTTCCCCGCTTTCATCAGGCGTAGGGGCTGCCCCGTGGGGTGAGCGGACAACCCGCAGGTCCGTCACGTTCGTGGGTGGCGCCTACTTCAGGCTGCCTCTGCTCGTATCAGCTCTCGGTCCCCGGAACTGATGTGCTGGGCGTCTGCTCCGTGTCCCCGAAGGGGAGTCCGCGCATGCCCTTCATGCCGCGGCCGTGACCGCGTCCCCCAAGGTCGAGGCCGAAGCCGCGTCCGCCGGAGGTCCAACCCTTTTCGATGCCCTGCAGGAGCCAGTCAGCCTGTTCCTGCGTCATCGTCCCGTCTTCGACGGCCTGGGCGATCTTGTCCTTCATCGCCTCCGTCCGTGCTGCCTTCATGGCGTCTTCAACTGCCGTGAGGTCGACGCCCTGGGCCTCTGCGATCTCGCTCAGCGTCTTGCCCGAATGCAGCTCCTCGAACAGCTGCGTCGGGGTCAGGCCGAGCGCCTCCGCGACGGCGTCGTAACCTTCGAAGCTGCCGCCGCGCATTCCGAATCCGAAGTGCAGGTCGCGCAGCGGCCTGGCAGTCTCCGGCGTTGTTGGCGTATCCGTGTCCGGTGTGCTGGTCTGTGCGAATGCACCGCCCACCGTGACCACACCGAGGATGGCGACGAGCGCCAGCACGCCCGTCACGATCATCAGTCGCTTCTTCGTCATATCGTACCCTCCTTACATAGCCTTTCGTTTCGTCCATCTGATCAGAGGCTCGCCTGCCTGTTGTATCCACTTTAGCCGTGGCCTGTGAAGGCCTGATGAAGCCGGCGTTTGGCTCCCGTTCAGATGCAACCTCAGACTAGCACCCCCATGTGAAGATTCTGTAAAGACCGGATAAAGCGGCCGTTGGCTTCGAGGTCCGGCCTGGATGAGGGTGTGCTATGATACGGCATCGACATGATGGAGGGTGTGAGATGGAGTATCGCCAGCTTGGCCGTTCGGGCGTGCGGGTGGCGCCGTTGTGTGTCGGCACGATGAATTTCGGCAATCCGACGCATGAGGAGGATGCGACCCGCATCGTGCACCGCGCGCTCGACGCAGGCCTGAACTTCTTCGACACCGCGGACATGTACAACGCCGGCGAGAGCGAGCGCATCCTCG
>CAZMIS010000423.1:0-3766 GCA_964566325.1 uncultured Anaerolineales bacterium | reverse complement strand
ACCGATGAGCCGCGCCTCGGCCAGGGGCGTTGCCTGCGGCGCGGCGTCCAGGCCGACCACCCAGACGCCCTCGTCCTTGAGCGTCGCGAGCGCCTGCACCAGGTTTCCCACCAGGGCGATCTTCAGATGCTCCACGGCGCCGGCGGACGCGTTGACGACGGCCGGCGTAACGCCGGCGGAACGCCGTCCGGGCAGGATGACCCCAGTCACCTTCACGGCCTCGGCCGTGCGCAGCAGCACACCAAGGTTCTGGACGTCCTGCAGATGATCGAGGGCCAGGTAGAGCGGAGCGTCCTGCCCCTCACCTGGCGGCGCCAGCAAGTCATCCAGTTCGACGTAGGGATATGCATCCGCCTGTGCAACGACACCCTGGTGATTGGCCGGCGCGGCTTCGTCCAGGCGTTGGCGCGGAACTTCAAGAACGGGGCAGCCGATCAACTGCGCGGTCGAGACGATCCGGGTCAGGATGGCAGATCGCTCCACGCCTTCGGCGACGTAGATGCGACGGACGTGGCGGCGGCGTGCGGCCAGCGCCTCCATCACCGCGTGACGTCCGTAGAGCACTTCCTCATCGTGCCCCGGGGCCAGCCCTTTGCCAGGGGCGGGCGCGGCCTTGTGGCTCGATTCCGGCCGCGAACCGCGCGGACCGGCACCGCCCTTGGCAGGGCGGGCAGGAGGACGCGGCGTGGCCTTATCGGGACGCGCGCCTTCCTTGCGGCGGCCCGCATCGCGCTCCGGCGACGCCGGAGCGGTCCCCCCCGTGCGGGTGCGTGGCTTCCGGCCCGTGGGCGCTTGCTTCGCAGCCACGGCGATCAGCCTAACCGCCAGGTGCTGCCCTGGGCGGAGTCTTCAACGATGACGCCAAGTTCCTTCAGTCCATCGCGGATCTTGTCGCTCAGGGCCCACTGCCTGGCCTCGCGCAGATCCCGGCGCACGCCCAGAAGGAGATCGACAAACGGCGCGATGGATTGGCCCCCGGCCTGTGGCGCCTCCAGCCGCAGCCCCAACACGTCGGTCAGCGAGCGCAATGCGGCTTGCGCGTCCGCGAAGGGCGTGCCGCCCACCCCGGCGTCCCGCGCCGCGTTGATCGCGCGCACCAGCTCGAAGATCGCGGCCAGCCCGCCCGCCGTGTTGAAGTCATTGTCCATCGCCGCTTCGAATGCCGCGCGACCCGCCTGCACGTGCTGGCGCAGCGCCTCGACCGCGGGACCTTCGACCGCCTGGCCCGACGACGGCCGGAGAGCGGAACCAAGCCGGTCCACGGCTCGTTCGGCATCCAGGATGACGTCGCTGTTGAAGACCAGCGGCTTACGATAGCCGCTACCTGCGATCAACACGCGCAGCGCATCTGCGTCGTGCCCGGCCAGGAACTCATCGATCGTGACCAGGTTGCCCAGGCTCTTGGACATCTTCTCGCCGCTGAGCTGCAGCATGCCGTTGTGCATCCAGTAGCGCGCGAAGGGCTTGCCCGTGTACGATTCGCTCTGTGCGATCTCGTTCTCGTGGTGCGGGAAGATCAGGTCATTGCCGCCGCCGTGGATGTCGATCTGTTCGCCCAGGTGCGTCATGCTCATCGCGGAGCACTCGATGTGCCAGCCCGGCCGCCCCTTGCCCCATGGGCTGCCCCAGCTCGGCTCACCGGGCTTGGCAGCCTTCCACAGCGCGAAGTCGCCCTCTTCCACCTTTGCCTCGCTGGCCGCCACGCGCGTGCCGGACAGGGCCGCATCGAGCTTGCGGCGGGACAGCTTGCCGTAATCCTCATCCGCCCGGACGCGGAAGTAGACGTCGCCGCCCGCCTCGTACGCGTAGTTTTTATCCACCAGGCCCTGAATGAACGCGATGATCTCCGGAATGGTGCGTGAGACGCGCGGCAATACTGACGGCGGGAGCACGTTGAGCGCCCGGAGTTGATCCTGGTAGTGCGCCATGTGACGCTCGGCGATCGCTGCGGGATCGTCGCCCGACTGGGCCGCGCGCGCGATGATCTTGTCATCGACGTCCGTGAAGTTCATGACGTGACGTACATCGTAGCCCTTGTATTGCAGGTAGCGGCGGATGAAATCAAAAACGATGGACGACATGGCGTGCCCGACGTGGGCCTCCGCGTACACGGTGGGCCCGCAGACATACATCCTGACCTTCCCCGGCTCGATCGTCTCGAACGGTTCCGTGGTCCGCGTGAGCGTGTTATAAACGACGAGTGACATAGGGTCCTTCTCCAAGCAGCAGCGCAGCGTCAGGCCTGGGCCCCAAGCGCCCGCGCAGCTGAGATAATCAGCCCGACGGCCACATCGACCGGTGTCTGCCCGGTGTTGATGACCAGGTGATACTGCAGCGCATCGAGCCAGCGCACGTTATGATAGCGCAGCAGGTAATTGCCGCGCGCATCGTCGCTTGCGCGCACCCGGCGCCGCGCGGTCGATGCGCTGACCCCACCGCGTGCCATCACCCGCGCCACGCGCGTCTCCTGCGGCGCCACCACCAGGACATGGCAGGCGTCCTTCCGGTCATGCAACAGCGACTGCCCGCCCTGGCCCAACACCAGGACATTGCCGCGGCCGGCAATGTCGCGTATCAGTGTATGCACCGACTGCGCTGCATCCTCCAGGCTGCCGGCAGAGAGCGGCACGGCCGGCGCAAAGACGCCGAGCAGTGGGCTGGAGGTCGCGCTGGACCCGGAAGGCCTCGGTGTGCGCAGATTCTCCAGGATCTCCGCGGCCATCGTGCGTTGGCCCTCGTAGGCCAGACGCTGCAGCATCTCTTCAGGAATCTTGGCCGCCAGGGCCGCCTGGTGCACCACCGCGCGATCGACCAGGGCCAATCCGAGCTCCGCCGCGACGCGACCGGCGATCTCGTCACCCTCACTGCCCAACTGGCGCGATATCGTCACTATCACGGCAACCTCAACGACTCGGTGACGCGAAGATCATGCGACCGGCATTGGTCTGCAGCACCTTGGTCACGGTGACTTCCAGGTCCGAGTCCATGAATCGCTTCCCGTTCTCGATCACCACCATCGTGCCATCGTCCAGGTAGGCGATTCCCTGGCCCGACTCCTTGCCCTCCTGGATGACGCGCACGGCCATATTCTCGCCGGGCAGGACCACCGACTTGACTGCGTTGCTGAGCTCGTTGATGTTGAGCACCTGGACGCCCTGGAGGCCGGCCACCCGATTCAGGTTGTAGTCGTTCGTCACGATGGGGGAATTGATCTGGCGGGCCAGCTGCACGAGCTTGGCATCCACCTGGCGCACCCCATCGACGTCCATATCCACGATGCGCACCGGCACGGGCGAATCCTTCTGCATGCGGTTCAGCATCTCGAGCCCGCGGCGGCCGCGGTTCCGGCGCAACGAATCGGGCGAATCCGCAATGTACTGCAGCTCGGCCAGGACGAAACGCGGGACCAGCATGGGCGAGCGGATGAAGCCGGCCTGGGCCACGTCCGCGATGCGGCCATCGATGATCACGCTGGTGTCGAGCAGCAGCGACCCTTCGTCGGCCGAGGCTGCAGGGCCATGGTGGCCTTCCGGCTCGTTCGCCGAACGGCGGCGAAAAATGGCAAAGATCTCTCGTTGGCGCATCACCATCACGGTGATGCCCAGGTAGCCGAACACGATCGCCGCCAGGGTCGGCAAGATGGCCTGGAACGGCCAGGGAAGGTATGAAAGCGGGAACGCGGCCAGCGCCGCGATCACCAGGCCAATCACAAGGCCGATGCTCGCGGCCAGCAGTTGCGCTGCGGTCAGTTCACTGATGACCCGGC
>CAZMIS010000422.1:0-3767 GCA_964566325.1 uncultured Anaerolineales bacterium | reverse complement strand
GCAGCTCGTATTGCGACGCCGGCCTTGTGGTGGTATGCCTTCAGGCGCTCCATTTCTTCCCACCGTGCGTCCGCATATTTCGCGGGCTCGTCGCCACTCTCGCGACTGTCGAGTTGCCGGATGGCTGCGATCAGGCTGAGAAACGTTTGCCGGTCTTGAGGCGCCATGACAGCGTCACCTGCCCAAGCCCAGAGGTATTGTGGAGATCGGAGTCTTACCCCAAGACCTCGAATATTCGTCGCCACGACACCTTCTCCATGGCGCTTGATGACCTCGAGCAGTCGGTCTTTCCATTGCAGTGCCCTGCTGCGCAGACCAGCCTCTCCGGCCTTTTCCATGAGCGAATCGGCTACATCGTCGAGATAGTCGCCGCTCCCGGACAACCTGAGCATCACCAGATCTCCTTCTTCCAGCTCCTTTACCGAAGCTCGAGGAAGCTTGTCTTCCGTGACGTCGAATTTCGCGCCTGTCGCGAACAGGTCTGAGATTTCCACGACGCGCCCATCCGCTGGGAGGAATGCACCACTGCCGTCGGCAAAAAGTATGAACCTGGCATCGACGGTGACGTCCTTGTCCGATGTGGGCGCCACATCCGTGTGCTGAGCGTGGATCGATGACCAGAACGACTCATGAGCCCATTTGTCGACCTCTGTCTCCTCGTCGAGGTCGCTTGCCTCAGGGAGTTGCTTGGGCTTTGCGTTGGCTGCCGGGAAGTAGGCGTCCTGTGGCAGCCTCGCAGGCACGGGCAATGCAGCACGTTCCGCACGGTAGGTCACGAGAACGATGTCGGGAGTGCGTCCACCGTACAGGAGGTCGAACACCAAGGCCCTTGGCGCAAACCACGGGTTGCCGGGAATGATCAATCGCGCGAACAGGGAATTTCGGGTCTGCCTTCGCAGACGCACGAGATCGACGGCTGGTGAGCCGAAATCGCTCTCGGCCGCCAGGGTAGCCGGCCAACCCGGCGTTGGTGAGCCGCACAAGTTGGCGAGGATCGCCACTGGCGCACCGCTGTCCTGAAAGCCTTCGAGCATCGCGAGCACGCGCTCACGCTTGGGATTCAAGTTTGCTGACGCGAGGGATCGAACCAATCCCGCCAGGTCGCCGACCGGTGCGCGGATGCTCGGAACGCTCTCTGCAACTTGCTCCAAATTGCTCAACAGTCCGTCCAATCCCAGGCGCGGATCACCGAACGGAAGAGATGTGAGCATGAGCGACGACTTCACGAGCCACGCATCTCGTGCAGCGCGACGCTGAACTGCATCGTCGCGATCAACTTCTGAAAAGACTGTTGAGCAAGCCCTGGAAACCTCGACCATGGGCGCAAAGTCAATGACGACCTTCCTTACTCGGCAGCCGATTGCGTTTGCGTGGAAAGCCGACACAAGGCCGAGCGCTGATGGGACATTCGACGAGTTGTCCGCGTCCCTCTTCGCCTGTGCAGGTTCATCGCGCCGCCAGACTTGGTCTACAGAGCTACTCTTGGATCGCGTCATGTCCGGGACCGAGACTGCGAGGGCAGACCAAACACGAAGACTTCGACACTCGCCGGTGACGCCTTCACACCATTTGCGGGTACGTGAACGTGAGCATCAATCGCGAAGCCCATGAAGGTCTGAATCAACTGCTCAACCTCCTCATCGAAATCTGATTGATCGAGCAGAATGACGACGCTTTCTGCAACGGTGTCACCCATGCGCAAGGCCGCTGCAGCACCGTCAAGAATCGTGATCGACCCGGATTCGTCGAGGACTCCATCACTTCGAGCCGGAGACAACTTTGTCTTTCCATGAGTTCGACTGCCGGGATCTGCGATTGCAAGAAGATCCGAGAAGGAGGCCTCAATACCGCTACCGGTTCGGAAGGCAATGCCGTCGATATCGCCTCGGAAGGAACTGCGTTCCGTGATGATGTTGCACTCGATGGATGGCGAGCGAATCCATCCCTGTGCCACATCCGTCAGGGCCGCACTTATGAGGCGTTCGGCAGAGGTCATTCGCTCATCGGCCCTTGCGCTCACTGCTCCGAGAGTTATTCCGTATGAGAGCGCGGCCGACTTGGCAAATAGGCGTGTACTCTGCTGCGCACGTCTCTGCGACTCAACTGCCACTTCCATGAAGTCGCCACCTTCGATGAGACGCAGACCGGCCACAGTCCCGGAACGATTCGTCGACCTCCCCGAAGCGACTTCTCGCCAGAAGATCTTTGTTCCATGCGGCAAATTCCGCAGGCCTTCCCAGTCGAGTGAATCATCGTGAAGTCTGGCTGCAGCAAACACGGCTCCCACGGCTGTGAACGCTGCAGAAAGCCGCCTGCTGGGCATCCTCACGACCGCGACGCGCCTCCCATCCAGAGCAGCTTGTGCCCGCATCCATTGGCCCAGCCATACGAGCCAGGCGGACCACGGTGCGATAGACGTGCATTCGCCGTCGACCAGCAAGTGCAGGTCATCGCGCTTCAGTGCGCCCACGACTTCATCCACATCAATGGACACCGCGCACAGCCTCCCCAAACCTTCTTGTTGTGAAAGTAGGATACCAGTGCTTACATTGTGGCTTTAGACCTCATTTGGGGCACACCAAATGAAGCGGCGCGTGCATGACATGACGATCGACAAAGGAGCAATCGATTGGACGAGCAACTGAGGGCGTTTCGCGACGGTGTCATCGCGCGGGCCATGGGAGAGTTCGCGGGCCGCGATCCCGCGGGTGGTTTCGGGGCGATAGCCGGCGAGATGCTGGAGGAGGCGGAGGAACTGATTGACTTCGTTCCGTGCCCCTACCGTGGCACGGGAACCCGACGGCGAAGCCTGGGCATCGACGGATATGCGTTCGACGAGGCCGACGGCTCCCTTCGCCTGGTGATAGCCGAGTTTGACGGCGAACAGCAGCCTGCAACCGTGACGCAGACCACGGCGAAGGCGACCTTCTCCAAGGTTGTCTCCTTTGTGGACGAGGCGTTTGCTGGGAACGATGATCATCTGCCTGCCGATGACGATCCGGCAGCAGATTTCTCTGGGCTCCTACTGATTCATCAGACGACCATCACGAGACTGAGGTTCTACCTAGTCACCGACGGGATCCTGAGCGATCGGATTCGAGATTGGCCGGCGCAGAGCATCGGCGGCATTCCTGCGGAGTTCCACATTTGGGACATTGCGCGGTTCAACGATGCGCTCTCATCCAGAACAGGTCGTGAGGCATTGACCGTCGACTTTGGCGGTCTCGTCGCCGGTGGTGTTCCCTGCCTCAAAGCCAGTCTCAACCAGTCGGAGTACAGCGGCTACCTTTGCGTGTTGCCAGGAGATGCGCTCGCTCGAATGTACGAGGAATATGGCAGCCGATTGCTCGAAGGCAACGTCAGAAGTTTCCTGGGAAAGGCTGTCAAGGTGAACAAGGCTATTCGGGAGACGGTCTTGCGGAGCCCGGAGATGTTCTTTGCATTCAACAATGGCATCGCAGCGACAGCGACATCGGTGACAACACACGACACCACCGATGGTCCGCGGCTTCTCTCCGCGACGGATCTACAAATCGTGAATGGGGGGCAGACGACTGCATCGCTTGCGCTGGCGAGACGCAAGGACGGTGCGGACCTCGCCGGGATCTTTGTCCAGATGAAGCTCTCCGTAGTTGATGCGGACAAGTCCGCTGAACTCATACCCAAGATTTCGGAGTACGCGAACAGGCAGACGAAGGTGTCCGACTCCGATCTGTTCTCGAACCATGCATTTCACAGAAAGCTAGAGGAACTGTCTCGGAGAATTA
>CAZMIS010000421.1:0-3774 GCA_964566325.1 uncultured Anaerolineales bacterium | reverse complement strand
AGTCGCCGGCGCTGGCGATGACGCCTGCACAGGTTTCGGCGCAGATCAATCGAGCGGCGGCCGACCTTCGCAGCGCCGACCATGCCGCCCTCGCGACCGCCACCGACGAGATGAAGCAGCAGGGGCGCGAGCTGCGCACCGTCGTTCAATCGGCGCTGACGGCGCGGGATCAGAAGGACCGTCAACTATGGTTCGGGTTGAGCGGGTTGCTTATCGGCATCCTCCTCTGGTCCTTCCTTCCCGGTATGGTCGCGCGCGAGATCGCGCCGGCGAGCTGGCAATGGCCCGAACGCATGGCGACGCGGGCTCTTGCCGAGGCGACACCGTGGGATGCCGGGCAGCATTTGATGGCGAGCGCGTCACCGGCGAGCTGGGAGGCGATCGTCGCGGCCGACAGGTTGCTGCGCGACAATCGTGAAAAGATCGAAGGATGCCGGCAAGCGGCAAGGAAGGCGGATCAGCCGGTGCGATGCACGATCCAGGTGGGAGTGAAGAGATAATGGTGATTCCCTACCGCTCGACGCCCATATTCGATGAGGCGACATTGCCCGCTGCCCTGCGCTCCGAACATCGCACCAAGGCCGGTGTGTGGGGCGTGATCCGGGTCATCGAAGGGAGATTGAAGCTCACCTATCTCGACCCGGCCTCGGAGGTGGTCCTTACACCTGACCGGCCAGGGCTGATCTTGCCCGAACAGCCGCATTTCGTGGAACCGCTCGGAGCCATGCGGATGCAGGTCGATTTCTACGATCAGCAGCCAAGCCTTTAGGGAGAGCCATGCCTAAAACAGCCTTGTCATACCCGCTTCTTGCCATCCTCGCGCTTGGTGGCTGTGCGACGCGCGACCCGGCACCGAGTCCCGGCTCGCTTCCTACAAGCCTGTCCCGGCCCGACGCCGAGGCTTTGCCGCATGACCTGACCTATGGCGCGGCGTTAATGACCGTCAAGGTCTACCCGCACCTGGCAGCGAAGGCCGATGCAAACGCCAATCTGTTCATCTCCCCGGTCAGCTTGTCGCAGGGCCTGGGGCTCGCCTACCTTGGCGCGCGGGGCGCCACGCGCGAGGAGATTGGCCGCGTGCTTGGTTGGGATTCGTCCCGCAACGTCCCTGCGCTCATCAAATCCTACAATGCCCAGCTTAACGACACCGGCGATGCCGATACCGCGCTCGGCATCGCGAACGCGCTGTGGCTGGCGAAGGGATTGCCGGTCCGGGACGAGTATGTCGCCGAGGCGCATGCCGGCTTCGGAGCGGCTCCGGAAACCGTCGATTATGCTGGTGATCCCACCGGAGCGGCCGAGCGGATCAATGGCTGGGTTTCGCGCGAGACGAAGGGCAGGATTTCGGAGATCGTCTCTCCGAGCGGCTTCGGGGATGACACCGCCGCTGTGCTGACCAACGCGCTTTACTTCAAGGCGAAGTGGCAGGTGCCGTTCGAGGAGACGGAAACGCGGTCCTTCACGCGTGGCGACGGCACGCGCATCCCGATCACGATGATGAAGCGGATTGGCCGGTTCGACTACCGCGAGACCCGGGAAGGGCAAGCGATCGCGCTGCCTTATGGTCGCAACGGTCGTTTCGTGATGGAGATTTTCCTGCCACGTGACGCGGCAACCCTGCGCCGCTGGGAGCGTGAGCTGAAGGGTGTCGATTTCTTCGCCGGCGAGCAGGGCGGCAATGATCGTTTCGACCTGTCCGCGGAGCAGGCTCGCGAGATGCGGATCGTTCTGCCCCGCTTCGAAGCGAGGTTCGATGAGAGCGTGAAGGCAGCGCTGATCGCAGCGGGCATGCCAAGCGCCTTCGACCAGCAGCGTGCGGACCTGTCGGGGCTCGCCAGCGGTGCGCGCCTCGCGATCGATGACGTGGCGCACGCGACCTTTCTGCGCGTCGATGAGGAGGGCACCGAGGCGGCGGCGGCAACCGCTGTCAAGATCGTCGTGACCAGTGCGCGGATAGAGCCTCAGGTGCCGGAGATGGTGGTCGATCGTCCTTTCCTTGCCACCCTGCGAGACCGAAAGAGCGGCGCGGTGCTGTTTTTCGGGCGCATCGCCGATCCGACAGCGATTCCATAGGCGCACCCAGGCCATGCTCCGTTCAGCCGTGCGGGCGTAGCCTCCCGGTATGATGATGGTGTCGCTATCGCGAGCGATCGGCACGGCTCTGGCCGGTGCGGCGTTGAGCGCGTCCACGCCCGCCATGGCGTGCTCCTGCATCCTGCCCGACAATATCGAGGCAGCGGCGCGCGCGGCGTTCGCCAAAGCCGATCTTGTTGGTGAGTTGGAGATAGGGCGGGCGCCGGTGACGGCACCGCGCAGTTTCTGGTGCGGGTCGGACGGACGAGCACGACCATGGTTCAGGCCCGGGCATAAGATCGAGCAGAGCCGCCCCGCGCGCGTTATCAGCATCACGAAGGGCCGCGTCTCGGGACCAATTCGCATCCGCACCAGTCCGGTGATGAACATAGGTGGCCGGTGCGGAATGACCGGGAATAGCTGCCAGGTGTCTCTCGGCCGAAGCACCGTTCGGACCGGCCCCATGCTGTTTCGGCGTGTTGCGCCGGGCACCTATGAACCCTTGGACGTTTGCACCCAGTCGGCGTTCACCACCTGGCTCGAACAGCGCCAGAAGCGTCGCGCACTCCCGCAGACGCGGTAACGCTTCGAGGAACCATCGATTTCTTGAATCACCGGCGTGCCATTGATTCAAGAAAGTCGCCGGACTTGGAGAGGCATAATTCGTAGGCTCCGCGCCATGAATGGCGCGAACCTGTCCTTGCCCGAGCCGATCGAGCTGGTGGCGCTCGATCCGGCGCGCAACATCCGCCGGCGCTACAGCATCACCGCGAGCCTCGATCTTTTCGGCATGATCGTTGTGGAAACCCGCTGGGGCCGGATCGGCTCACACGGCCAGGCCCAGCGGCACGCCTTCATCGATCGCGCGGCGGCCGACCGCCACATTGCCGCGACCCTGCGGCGGCGCGGCACGGCCGAAACCCGGATCGGAGTGCCTTACAAGCCGGTGCCCACCGAGATTTGAGCCGCCACCGCCACATCGGCTGCTTGAAGAAACCGGCCGGTGCTACGGCCAGCATGTTGCCGGCTCAAGCGGCGCATCCTCTCCTGGACGACAGCCCTGGCGACCATCGGCCGACCGTAGCGCTCCGCATTCTAGCCGGAAATGGTTCAGCGGGACAGGATGCCGGCGGTCCCTTGCACGTCTGGCGTTCGCCTGTGAGCGCTACGGCGGCGATGGTCATGGCGCGCTCGCGTCGAAATGGACGCTCTGGAAAAGCCTCGTGCCAGATCTTCTCGGCCATCGATGCAAGCTCCTGCGGCGTCGGCGGCCGAGCCTCACGAATGCACGCTATCAAGGCGCGCGGGAACAGGCGCTCCATCGTCTCTCTCCGATCGCGATATGGGAGCCTTATAGCACGGGCGCAGCCCCGATCGACCGGGACGGGACGAAGCGGGCCTTGAAGCGGTCTGGCCGGAAACATCGGCGCCCGCACCCTATATCGCTTGAGGGGCAGGAGAGCCCTGCCCGGAGAATGAGATGCCGTCCGATATACCTGCCCGTGTTCCCTTGCCGATCGCCATGCCCGACAATGCGTTCGGAGCAGCGCTGATCGAGCAGGCGGCGTCGCTCAGCGCCTATGCGCGGCGACTGACTGGAGGGGGCGCCGATGCCGACGACCTTCTGCAGGACACCATGCTTCGGTGCTGGACCGCGCGCGCCAGCTTCGCGGCGGGAACAAGCCTCGCCGCCTGGACCCG
>CAZMIS010000420.1:642-3803 GCA_964566325.1 uncultured Anaerolineales bacterium | reverse complement strand
GTGGCGCGGCTGGCCGCCCTGGCCCTGGCGCTCGGCGCGATCGGCGCGATCAACACCTGGGACCTGCCGACGTATGCTCTGGTTGTCCTGGCCGCGTTCCTGCTCCTTGCCTGGCGGACTGGTGGGCTGGGACGCGAGAGGGCGAAGGCGCTGCTCATCGCGGCGGGCGCCGCCGTGTTCGTCGCCCTTGCCGCCGTGCTCGCCTACGCGCCCTTCTACGCATCCTACCGCGCGCAGGTCGGCGACGAGGGTGCTGCGGGCGTCGCCCGCTACCTGGGATGGGTGCGCGATGGCAGCGACCTTCGGTCGTGGCTGTTGGTCTGGGGCCTGTTTCTGTTCCTTGTGGCGAGTTACGGCCTGGTCGAGTGGCTGGTCCGGCGTGTGTCGGCTGAGGCTCGCGGGCTGGCGCACGCGGGGCGGGGAAGGGCATGGTTGTTCGGCGCATTGGGCCTGGTTGCCCTGACCGCGTTGGTGGCTGCGCTGGGCCGGCCCACGGTCGCGCTCGCCGTCCTGCCGCTGTGCCTGGTGCTGCCGGCGCTGCTCGACCGCGAGGCGGACCCTGGCCGCGCGTTCGTCGCGCTGCTGTTGGCCGCCGGCCTGGCGGTCGTGGCTGGAGCCGAGCTCGTCTACCTGCGCGACTTCCTGGACGGAGGAGACTGGTATCGGATGAACACGGTGTTCAAGTTCTCCGTGCCGGCCTGGATTCTTCTCGGGCTCGCCGGCGGCTTTGCGCTGGCGCGGCTCTGGTCGCTGGCCGGCCGCGTATCGGCATGGCTCGCTGTGCCGTGGTTGGCGGCGGCGGGTCTGCTCCTGGCGGGCGGGCTGGTGTTTCCCGCCGCGGGCATCCGCGATCGGGTGACGGACCGTTCTGGGGACGCCCGGCCGGCCGTGGGGACGCTCGACGGCATGGCCTACATGACCGTGGGGGCGTATGCCTGGCCGTCCGGCGACTCCCGCATCGACCTGAGCGGCGATCACGATGCCATCAAGTGGCTGCTGGACAATGTGAGTGGGACGCCCGTGGTGGCCGAGGCGCCCGCAGGCAGTTACCAGGTCGGAAACGAGTGGGTCAGCTACGACTACTATCGGGCCGGCGGTCTGCGGGTGGCAAGCCTGACCGGTCTGCCCACCTTCGTCGGCCAGCACCAGTACGAGCAGCGGTCCGCGGACCAGGTGTCGCTCCGGGCGGCGAAGGGGGCGGAGTTCTTTCGCACGACGGATCTCTCGGCGGCGCGGCGACTGGCCCGCGAGTTGCAGGTTCGCCTGATCTACGTGGGTCAGCTGGAGCGCGTGCTGTTCTCCGAGGCCAGCCTGAGGAAGTTCGACGTGCTGGCCGGCGCTGGCGAGCTGGAGATCGCATATCGCAGCCCGGACGTGACCATCTACCGCGTCGTTGACTGAGCATCGGGGCGCTGCATGTGCTTTTTGTGCCGGCTTGGGCGCACGTGCTACAATTATTCCTTGATTGGATGACACATTGGCGCTTTGGACACTGACATGTTCTCCGTAATCTCCTGGTGGCTGGCCGTCCAGTTCTGCGCACTCATCGCGCTGCCGCTGACCTGGCGCGTGTTCGCACGGTTGCCAGGCCGCGCCTATCCACTCGCCCGGGTGCTCGGACTGCTGCTCGTGACCTATACGCTGTGGCTGGGCGCCAGCTTCAGGCTGCTGCCGAACACGGTCGGTGGCATCCTGGTGTCCGCCGCATTGGTCGCCGCGGTCTCCGCCTGGCTTGGGCGCGAGGGTCGCCGCAGGAACTCCGACGGACGCCGGCCCCTCGTGTCGTGGCTGGCCGGAAATCGCGGTCTCGTCCTGGCGAGCGAGGCGCTCTTTTTGCTCGTGCTTGCCGGTTGGTCGCTGTTCCGCGCCTACAACCCGGAGATCGCCGGCACCGAGAAGCCGATGGAGTTCGCGTTCATCAACGGCGTGCTCGGCAGCCGCTTCTTCCCGCCACAGGACCCGTGGCTGTCGGGCTACGGCATCAGCTACTACTACTTCGGTTACGTGATGCTGGCCACGGTGATTCGCATCACGGGCGTCTTGCCCGAAGTGGGCTTCAATCTCGGCGTGGCGATGTGGTATGCGCTGGCAATGACATCGGCATTCGGCGTGACGTACACGCTGGTGGCCCTCTCTCGCCTCGGCCTGCGCGCGGCCGCGCATGACGAGGCCGTCGGCGCCGGCGGCCAGCCGGTCGCGACCGAGACCGTGCGGGAACGCCGCGCGGCCATCGGTTGGGGCCTCGGCGGCGCGGTGCTGCTGGGCGTGATGGCCAACCTGGAGGGCATCATCGACGCCGCGTACCATCGCGGTCTGCTGCCGCTCCAAGTCGTGCAGTGGTTCAACATCAAGGGCCTGACCGACAGCCCGCCGACCGGCGACTGGACCGGAGGCTTCTGGTGGTGGTGGCGTGCCTCGCGCGTGATCCACGATCAGACGCTGCCGGTGGATGGAGCCCGCACCAGTGTCGAGGTCATCGACGAGTTTCCGTTCTTCAGCTTCCTGCTGGGCGACCTGCACCCGCATGTGCTGGCCCTGCCGTTCGTGCTGCTGGCGATCATGTTCAGCCTGAACCTGCTGATCAACGCCCTGGGCCTGGCGCCGGTGCGCCTGGCGGCCGGAGAAGGACGCCTGGCCCACCTGGCGCGCATGATCGCCCGTCTGGGCCACGCGACGGGCCTTCATCCGCTCGACGGCGCTGACCCCGGCGCCCCGGCGCACGGCGTCAGCGCGAGGCGCAGCAATCTGCGGGACGCCATCGCGGCTGTCCCCGGGATCGCCTTGTATGCACTCGTGCTCGGCAGCCTGGCGTTCCTGAACACATGGGACTTTCCGGTCTATGTGGGGCTGGCTGCGCTGGCCTACTGGGGCGGGTTGGTCCTGGTGCGCGGCCTGAACTGGCGATCGGTGGGGGAGGCGGCCCTGGCCTTTGTCCTCCTCGGAACGCTGTCTTACCTGGTCTACCTGCCGTTCCACGTGGGGCTCCGGTCACAACTGGGCGGCATCCTGCCCAACCTGCTCTTTCCGACGCAGTTCCGGCAGTACTTCCTGATGTTCGGACCGTTTCTCGTCGTCGTCGCCGGCTTCCTCCTCCTGCAAAGCGCCGCGCTGCGGCCCCGCGCGGTCGCCGGCGCCATGCTCCGCGCGCTGCCCTGGACCTT
>CAZMIS010000420.1:0-632 GCA_964566325.1 uncultured Anaerolineales bacterium | reverse complement strand
CGGCATCGTCGGTGTGTACGCCCTGGCGCCCCAGGGGCGGGCCTTCGTGCAGGAGCTGCTGCAGCGGCCGGAGATCGCGGCAAACGTCTCCGGACCAGGTATCGGAGCGCTGCTGCGGATGGTGGCGGGCCTGCGTCTCGCTTCGCCCTGGACCTACGTGGTGCTGGCTGCCTTGTTGGCCGCTGTGATCGGCGTCGCCTTGGCGCTTCTGCGCAGCTTCGTTGCCGCCAGCTCGCCGCCCGCGTCTGAGGTGTGGCGAACCGATCGCATGCCGGCAGCAGCCGACTTCTTTGCGCTCTGCCTGATTTTCGTCGCGCTTGCCCTGACCTTCGTTCCGGAGTTCCTCTATCTGCGGGACCTGTTCGGCAGCCGCATGAACACCGTGTTCAAGTTCTACTACCAGGCGTGGGTGCTGCTCGCGTTGGCCTCGGCCTTCGGGCTCAGCCGTTTGGCGGCCAGGACGACGCCGATCGGGTTGAAGGCGCCGGCGCTGGTGCTGGCCGGCCTGCTGATTCTGGCCGGCCTGTGGTATCCGCTGGCAGCCACGCCGTCCAAGGCGGATGGCTTCGAGGCCCAGGCGACGCCGGAAGGCCTGGTGCTGCGGCCAACCCTCGACGGCCTCGCGTATCTTC
>CAZMIS010000419.1:0-3815 GCA_964566325.1 uncultured Anaerolineales bacterium | reverse complement strand
GGTCGTGCAGGCGCAGTTCAACCTCCTCGACAGCCACGACACGGCGCGCTTCATCCACCAGGCCGGGGGCGACTGGCGCGCGCTGGAGCTGGCGCTGCTCTTCATGATGACCATCCCGGGCGCGCCGTGCATCTACTACGGCACGGAGATCGGCATGACGGGCGGCCCCGATCCCGACTGCCGCCGGGCCTTCCCCTGGCAGGATCGCGCCTCCTGGAAGACCGACCTGCTGGACTTCACCAAGCGCGCGATCCGGCTGCGTCAGAACCACTCGGCCCTGCGCCGGGGCCACTACGTGGCGCTGTATGCGCACGAGGATCTGTTGGCCTTCGCGCGGCGGTCGGAGGAGGAGAGCGTGCTGGTCATGTTCAACGCCGGGCCGGACGCGCGGGCGGTCACGCTGGATGTGGACGAGTTGCTGCCCGATGGCTCGCACCTCGACGTTTGGGGCGGCCTGAGGGCGCGCGTCTCGAAGGGGACCATGCGCCACCTGGAACTGCCCGGGCGCAGTGCGGCGGTCTTTGTGCGTGGGTAGACGGGGATAGGGGATTGGGGATAGGGGACTGGGGATAGGGGATTAGGGAACGGGGATAGGGGACTGGGGATTGGCCTGAGGTGATGCGTTAAGAAAGAGCTCCCGCCGGGACACACACGGCGGGAGCTTGATGGTTAATGGGGCCGGGGTGCGCGGGTTACGCGGGGGGCAGGGTCTCCCACGTCTCCACGAACTTGATCCCCAGCGACTCCAGCTCGTCCAGAACGGGCTCGTAGATCTCCGGCATGACCGGCGCCTGGACGCCCGTCAACTGCACCTTGCCCTCGAGGACCAGCCGCACGCCGATGGCCGACGGCAGACCTACGGTGCGGGCCATCGAGGTGTAGCCGTGCGGGATGCCGAAGTCAATCATGGTCGACGTGATCTTCTCCCGCCGGTCGGGGTACTCGGCCTCGAACTCGTGGCGGAGGATGAGCATGTCGCGCTCGCCCGGCGCGTAGAGCATTTTGTCCAGCATGCGCGCGCACAGGATGTCGATCGGCGCCTTCGCGTCCTGGGGCAGCGGATCATCGGAGAAGACCCCCAGCCACCTCAGGTCTTCGATCACCTTGGCATCGGGCGCGACGCCCAACTTCGCAGCCAGGTCGGCGGCCAGGTCGCCCGATCCGCCCACCAGCTTGCGCGTGAACCGGGCCCACGTCAGGCCGGCGAGGTCCTCACGCGGCGCCTCGTCCAGCAGACCGAGGTCCGAGATCTTGCTGAGCGTGTCACACCACCCCAGGTTGCGCAGCGTGCCGCGGAACATCGTCCGTGCGCCCTCGATACCGTACGTCTCCATGTAGGGCAGGCTGTCGCGGTTGGGATAGCCCTCGTACTCGATGACCTGTCCCTCCACCTCGATCGGCATCGTCCAGTAGTTGTCGAACAGGGTGCCGGCCACGATGTCGACTTCCTTGCCGTCCCACAGGTAGTGCGCGGGATTCTTGCCCGCCAGCAGCACGCCCTTGGGGCTCCACGAGAACTTGTAGCCGAACGGATTGTCGTTCGCCTCGGGCGCGGGCAGTCCGCCGCAAAACGAGATGAACTTCGTGATCTTGCCGCCGGCCGCCTGCACCTTGTGGATCACGCGCATTGCAGTCATGTGGTCGATGCCGGGATCGACGCCCAGCTCGTTCAGGAGGATGACGCCGGCCTGTCGGGCCTCTCCGTCGAGGTCCGCCATGGCCTGCTTGATGTAGGAGGTCGTGACCATCTGCACGCCGTGCCTGACGCATAGCCGCGCCACCATCGGGTGGTACGCGTAGGGCAGCAGGCTCACGGCCAGGTCGTGCTGCCGGATGATCGCCTCCATGGCCCCTTCGTCATCCGAGTTGACCGCGATCGCGTGGCCGTGCGCGCGGCCCCTGACCAGGTCCTCAGCCTTGCGCAGCGTGCGGCTTGCGACCGTGACCTCGAAGCCGTGATCCAGCAGGTACTCCACATGCGCGCCGGCCACCATGCCCGCGCCGAACACCACAACTTTCTTCATGAATCGTGCCTCCGTTAGAATGAACGTCCTATTCCAGATGTCGTCTCAGGTGCGCGTAGTCCGGCGTCAGATCGCCGCGATGCACGATGACGGCCCGCTTGATGGGCGCGGGCAGCGCCAGCTCCTCGAACGGCGCGCCGAAGTCCGCAGCCGCGATCGCGGGGATGAACGGCTCGAGGATCCCGCTGAAGTACTCCGACGCATCGCGGGGCAGCTCGCTCGGCAGGATGTCGACGGCCATGACCGCCACGCCCTCGCCCTCGTAGCCGTCGGCTACCTCGCCCTTCACCGGGTGATAGACAAAGGCCGGCTCGCCCGGCTCCGTCGACTTGACGGTGATCTCGATCGACCCCTCGATGTCGCAGGAGATGTCGCCGATCACCTTGAGCCTGCGCTCGCCAGCCTCCCACAGCCCGCGCAGCGTCTCCTTCGTCACCAGCCGCGGGTAGCGTGCGTCCCAGTAGATGCCGTTGATCAGCACCGCCAGGTGGGGCAGGCTGCGCTCGAAGATGGGCCGGAAGTTGTCCGGGCAATCGTAGTAGCGCTGGCAGTCGAAATCGCCCTCCAGCGGCTCGACGATGTGCTGCTCCTTGAAGGTCGTCCCGACCACCACGTGGCGGTCCGGCGCGGGATCGGCGGTGATCGCGGGCAGCTCGGACGGGTCGACCGCCTGCATCGGCAGCAGGTCGAGGATCTCCCACGCGCCGCGCGAGACGTTGCCGTAACCCGTGACGCCGATGGTCAGCGGCACAGCGGCCCGCGGCAGGCCGTCGCGGCGGATCGTCTCGCCCGCCCGCGTCACGGCTGCCTTTGCCTCGGCTAAATCGTGGTATTGGTGCGCGTGGCCGATTTCCTCGAAGGGGTTGGGGAGGCCCTCCCCAGCCAGCCGCCGGCCGAGCGCGTGCAGCGTCTCGATGGCGCCGGCCAGCCCCGCGTGGCGGCCGAAGAAGATGAGCCGGCGCCCCTGCTCGTCCACCACCCGCTCGTAGTCGATCAGCGTGCAGCCGAGCGCCATCATCCGCCGCAGCATGGGCATGTTGTAGGGCTGGCCCTTAATCACGTGTGCGAAGAACATGTAGGCGCCGCCGGGGCGGAAGAAGGAGATCGGAATCTCCTTGACGGCGAAGACCACGGGGCACTGGGACAGGTCTTCCTGCACGGTGGCGCCGTGCTGCTCGTACTCTGCCTCAGGGAAAACGCGTATCGGGGACGGTTGAACGGCCACATGGATGCCGTGCTGCTCAGCCAGGCGCTGCGCGGTGACGGGCGTGACAGGTGCACGGCGCTCCCAGATGCTCTTGTCCTCACGGCGCACACCGATCGTGCGATGCATGCCATCCTCCTTGACGGTTGATCTGCATCGATTGTATCACGCCGCCCCGCGGACGTCGAAAAGCAGGGGGCCGGGAAATCCGGGCGTTAAGAAGCATCCTGAGCGGAACGGAGCCGCCCGGCCGTTCGGGCGGCGAAGTGCAGCCGAAGGACGCTCCGCGTATGTGGATTCACCTTGGGATGCCTGCGCCCCTCAGGCCAGGTAGCCCCGGATGAGCGCATCCTTGTCCGCCGTGCGGAAGTAGGCGCGGAACGCGGCGGTCTCTTCCAGCGCGGCCGCGAGCCGCGCGGCCGCCACGGTGCGCTCCTCCTCGGACGCGGGAGCGCCGGGCTGCGCCAGCAACAACTCGCTCCCCTCGCGCTCGACGACGGTGATGTCGCCGCGCGCGGCCAGCCAGCGCAGCCCGAGCTGCACGACCGGCTCGCGCTGGCTGGTCGCCTCGGCCAGCGCGACGACCG
>CAZMIS010000418.1:0-3816 GCA_964566325.1 uncultured Anaerolineales bacterium | reverse complement strand
GCTCTATCTGCCGGACGTCGAGTCGCCGGCAGAGCTGCCTGCCCAGATGGAGGCGTTCAAGCGCCAGCAGGCTCGCTGGGCGCAGGGATCGGTTCAATGCCTTCGGAAGCTCAGCGCGCCGATCCTCAGGAGTGACCTGGCGTGGCGCCAGAAGCTGATGGCATTGGTGCACGTCAGCGGCTACCTCAGCCAGCCTCTGCTGGTGCTGCTGTTGCTCACCCTGCTGCCCATCTTCGCTGAGGGGCAGGCGACGCCGGCCTTTCTGATCACCCTGGCGATTGCCAGCGTCGGCCCGCCGCTACTCTATGCCGTGGCGCAGGCAGCCTTGCATCGCGACTGGCTGCGGCGTCTCGGCTACCTGCCGGGATTGTTGGCTGTTGGCGCAGGCATGACGTGGAGTACCACGCGCGCGGTCTTCCAGGGACTCACGAGCTGGGGCGGCGTCTTCAAGCGCACCCCTAAGTTCCGCCTGGAAGGGCGGCAGGGGGATTGGGCGTCGAGTTCCTACCGCCTTGGTGCGGACTGGACCGTCTTCGGTGAAATCGCGCTGTTGCTGTACGCGGTCATCACCCTGCTGGTCGCACTGCGGCACGGGCAGTACGGGGCCGCGCCATTTCTGCTCCTCTACATCGTAGGTTATGGCGTCGTTGCCGGGAGCAGTGTCTGGCAGGGCCGCGGCGTCCGTCGCGCTGACATATGAGTCACTTACTTCGGAGGTAGATGATGATGAACCGGGCGCCTGTGCTTCTCGCAAGCGCGGCCCAGCTGATGGCGCAGGACGAGCCCACCATGGAAGGATTTGGCCTTGCGTGGGTGGTCATGGGCTTGTTGGTGCTTGCACTGCTCTACGCGCTGGTCACGGCTGTCCTGGCAACGTTGGGGCGCGCGGCGCCGGACGTCTCCGGGCGGATGGTGTCGCTCATCCCGATTCTCTCCGTCGCGGGATTGGGCGTGGCGCTCTATCTGACTTATGTCGAAACGCAGGGTGTCGCAGCCGTCTGCGGGCCGGTGGGTGACTGCAACGCAGTGCAAAGCAGCCCGTTTGCCAAGCTGTTCGGATTTCTGCCCGTCGGCCTGCTGGGGGCATTGGGTTACGTTGCGATCCTTGTCGCCTGGGGTGTCGGCCGCTCCAGGTCGGGCATGGCCGGCCGGCTTTCGGCCCTTCTGCTCTTCGTGATGGCGCTGTTCGGCGTCCTTTTCAGCATTTACCTCACGTATCTTGAGCTGTACGTGATACGGGCTGTGTGCGCCTGGTGCCTGACGTCGGCCGTCATCATGGCGCTCCTGATGATCCTGGTCGTTCGGCCGGCGATGGAAGCGCTACAGGGCGAAGATGCGGACGAATGACGCGGCGCCGGAAGTTGCCCGGCCGGCCGAGCCATAGTACAATACTCGTATTCTATCAACACAGGATTAACGGGAGGCTAATCAATGTTCAGCAAGACTCTTGAAGCAGCAATGAACGATCAGATCAAGCATGAGCTTTACTCGGCCTATTTCTACCTGTCCATGTCTGCCTTTGCCGAGTCCCACAACATGCCGGGCGCGGCGAAGTGGCTGGCGCTGCAGGCACAGGAAGAGCAGGAGCACGCCCTGAAGTTTTACGGGTACATTCATGACCGTGGCGGCCAGGTGACCCTGCAGGCCATTCCCCAGCCCCCGGCTGAGTTCACTTCGCTGCTCGACGTCTTCGAGCAGGTGAAGGCACACGAGGCAACGGTGACCGCGCTGATCAATCGCCTGTACGAGATCGCCGTCAAGGAGAACGACTACCCCAGCCAGGTCATGCTGCAGTGGTTCGTCACCGAGCAGGTCGAAGAAGAGAAGAGCGCTGCCGAGGTCGTCGATGCCCTGCGCATGGTGGGAACCCAGGGATCGGCTCTGTTCATGGCTGATCGGTGGCTCGGCGACCGCAAGGGTCACTGAGATCGTGTCTCGAGGCAGGTCGCACGCGATTGACCTGCCGGATTCCTGGTCACTGAACGCTGATCCTGGCCGAGCAATAATGGCCGGGATCAGCGTTGCTGTTTTGTGAGTGCAAGGAGATAGGGCGATGGGCTCAACGGTCAACAATGCGTTTGGCGCGCGTGCGATGCTGCCCGGGCTGGAAGGTCCGGTTCATTTCTACCGGCTTGAGACGCTCGAACACAGCGGCATCGGGGCCATCTCCACGCTGCCGTTTTCCATCCGCGTCCTGCTCGAGGCGGTTTTGCGCCAGGTCGACGGCTTCACGGTGACCAACGATGACGTCTCGCGCCTGGCCAATTGGAGCGCAACGACTCCGCCCCCGGTGGAGATTCCCTTCAAGCCGGCCCGCGTCATCCTGCAGGACTTCACGGGCGTGCCGGCTGTGGTCGACCTGGCCGCGATGCGTTCCGCGACCGCTCGCCTGGGCGGCGATCCCAAGCGCGTCAATCCGCTCATCCCCGTCGATCTCGTCATCGATCATTCGGTCCAGGTGGACCAGTTCGGTTCTCAGTACGCGCTCTACCACAATGCGGAGAGGGAGTTCGAACGCAACCGCGAACGCTACGAGTTCCTCAAGTGGGGGCAGAAGGCTTTCGACAATTTCCGTGTCGTGCCGCCGGCAACAGGCATCGTCCACCAGGTGAACCTGGAGTACCTGGCCAGGGTCGTCCAGCTCCGTGAGGTTGGCGGGGCGCAGGTCGCCTTCCCCGACAGCCTGGTCGGCACCGACAGCCACACGCCCATGATCAACGGCCTGGGGGTGCTCGGCTGGGGCGTTGGCGGAATCGAGGCAGAGGCGGTCATGCTCGGCCAGCCGATCTACATGCTGATGCCCCAGGTGGTGGGCGTCCGGCTTACAGGGGCGCTGCAGGAAGGCGTGACCGCGACCGACCTGGTGCTGACGGTAACGCAGATGCTGCGCCGGAAGGGCGTCGTCGACAAGTTCGTCGAGTTCTTCGGGCCCGGCCTCTCCCGGCTGAGCCTGCCGGATCGCGCGACGATCGCGAATATGGCGCCCGAATACGGTGCGACGATGGGGTTCTTCCCCGTGGATCAGGAGACACTGAACTACCTGGCCCTGACCGGTCGCAGCGCCGCCCTGGTCGACCTCGTGGAGCGGTATACCAAGGAGCAGGGGCTGTTCCGCACCGACGCAACACCGGACCCGACCTTCACCGATACGGTCGAACTGGACATGGGCACGGTTGCGCCGAGCCTTGCCGGGCCGAAGCGGCCCCAGGATCGGGTCCTCCTGGGCGGGGTCGCAGGGAGCTTCCGGGAGGCCCTACCGGCCTACGAGCCAGCATCCCCCGCCGAATTCGGCAACGGCAGCGTGGTGATCGCAGCAATCACCTCCTGCACCAACACCAGCAATCCCAGCGTGATGGTGGCGGCTGGCCTGCTCGCCAGGAAGGCGGCCGAGCGCGGACTGCGCACCAAGCCGTGGGTCAAGACCAGCCTCGCACCCGGATCCCGGGTGGTCACCCGCTACCTGGACCAGGCCGGCCTGACGCCCTACTTCGATGCACTGGGATTCCACACGGTGGGCTACGGCTGCACGACCTGTATCGGCAACAGCGGCCCGTTGCCAGAGGCAATCTCGCAACAGATCGCGGAAAAGGACCTGGCCGTTGCGGCAGTGCTGTCCGGCAACCGGAACTTCGAGGGGCGCGTGCACCCCCTCGTCCGCGCCAACTACCTGGCCAGCCCGCCCCTCGTGGTCGCGTATGCGCTGGCCGGCACGGTGAATGTGGACCTTCAGCGCGAGCCACTGGGTGTGGGCCACGACGGGCTGCCGGTCTATCTGCGTGACGTCTGGCCCTCGCAGGCAGAGGTGCTCCAGGCGCT
>CAZMIS010000417.1:0-3822 GCA_964566325.1 uncultured Anaerolineales bacterium | reverse complement strand
GAGGTCGCCGGGCCGCGCGCCGCCCTTGGTCAGGATGCGATGGGGGTGCACCAGTCCCATGACGGCCAGCCCGTACTTCGGCTCGTTGTCGTCCACCGTGTGGCCGCCGGCCAGCGCCGCGCCCCCTTCCAGCACCTTCTCCGCGCCGCCGCGCAGGATCTCCGAGATGATTTCCTCGGGCAGCTTGGGCGGGAATCCGCAGATGTTCAGCGCCAGCACGACTTCGCCGCCCATGGCGTAGACGTCGCTCATCGCGTTGGCCGCGGCGATGGCGCCGTAGTCGTAGGGGTCGTCCACGACGGGTGTGAAGAAGTCCAGCGTCTGGATCACGGCCACGTCGTCGGTGATCTTGTAGACCGCGGCGTCATCGCTGACCTGGAGGCCGACCAGGAGCGCGGGAAAGCGTTCCGGCCGGAACAGACCTTGCAGAGGGCGCAACACGTGCGCCAGGGCCTCGGGCCCCATCTTGGCCGCTCAGCCGGCGGCCGTGGTCAGCGATGTCAGGCGGATTTCTTCGCGTGTCATAGACTGATGACCTTTCCTGCGCCGAGCAACGTCTCAGCGATGCTGTACATGTTGGAGATCTCCCCGACGGCAACCTGGTCCTTGATCCCGTAATGACCCAGGCAGGTGCCGCAGGCCAGGATGCTGATTCCCTGATCGCACAGGGCGCGCAGGTCGTCCAGCACCGGCGAGCCGGTCACCACCAGCTTGACGCCGCTGTTGAGGAAGACGATCGTGTCGGGCAGCGGCTGGACTTCGCCCAGGGTATGGAAGAAGGCCCGGATCAGGATTTCGCCGAGCACCTCGTCACCGCGGCCCATGAACTCGCTGGGAATGGTCAGCACCAGCGGTCCAGCGGCGGGTGCGGCGGCCGCGGGGCCGGCCGCCTGGACCGCCGTGCCTTGCTTGCGGATGTCCAGGTAGATGCCGTCCTCGCGTGTCTCGGCCGTAACCGTGCAACCGGCCTTCTCGGCCATGCGCGTGACGTTCTGCTGCGAGGTGGCATTGTCGACGACGGTCGTGACCGCATCGTGGGTCTGCAGGGCCGCCCGGGTCCTGATGACGGGTTGTGGGCAGGCGAGCCCGCGCGCGTCGACCACTGCGCTCATGTCTTCCTCCTGTCAGACTTCCGCGATACCCTGCACCTGGATATTGGCTGCGTCGACACTCGTGCGCGCAGCTGCAACATCAGCGCGCAGGATGCGGATGCACACCCCGCAGTCGGAGCTGATCTGCCGCGGAACGGGGATCATCTTGCAGGCGATGCCCTGCTCCGCCAGCAACTTCTCGATGCGCATGGCGTGGCTGGTCGAGTAAACCAGGATGACCGCGTAGCTTTCACCGTTCATCGCCGCCCTCCCGCGCCTTCAGCCAGGGCAGTCACTGCAGATAGGGCTTCCGCGACCTGCTGCGACGTGTTGAACGCGCCCAGGCCGAAGCGCACCGTTCCTGTGGGAAAGGTGCCCAACGTGTGATGCGCGGCCGGCGAGCAGTGCAGCCCGACCCGGCACATGATGCCGAATTCGTCGTCGAGGCGCAGCCCGATCTCGGAGGGCTGCAGTCCCTCGATGGTGAACGACACGGTGGCTGTCTGGCGCGCGGGATCGCGCGTTCCGTAGACGGTCACGCCCCGAATCTCTGCCAGGCCGTCCAGCAACTGGCGGGTCAGCGCCATCTCATGGTTGCGGACGTGCCCGACCCCCTCCGCCAGGAGCCAACGGAGGCTGGCTCCCAGGCCCGCCAGGCCGACGGCGTTGGGCGTGCCGCTCTCACACAGGTCGGGCAGGAAGTTGGGTTGCTCTTCGCGCTCCGAGCGGCTGCCGGTGCCCCCGCGCTTGAGCGGCTCCAGGTGCTCTGCGTCAACGCGCTCGCCGATGACGAGCCCGCCGGTGCCCATCGGCCCGTAGAGTGACTTGTGGCCGGTGAACGCCAGCAGGTCGATGGCGTCAGCCTGCACGTCAATGGGGTACGCACCCGCCGTCTGCGCGGCATCCACCACCAGCAATAGGCCATGCTGCCGCGCGAGCCGGCCCGCCTCCGCAACCGGCAATAGCGTGCCGACCACGTTGGAGGCGTGGTTGAGCACGATCAACCGCGTATGGGGCCGGATGGCCGCCGCCAGGTCAGACACGGCCAGCTCCCCGGTTGGCGTGCAGGCGACGGTGGTGACGCTCACGCCGCTGCGTTCCAATGCGCGCAGCGGGCGCATCACCGAGTTGTGCTCCAGGCTGCCCGTGACCACGTGATCGCCCGGTCGCAGAAGCCCGTTGAGCACCAGGTTGAGCGCTTCGGTGGCGTTCGCTCCGAAGACCACGCGCAGGGGATCGGGCGCATTGAACAACTCGGCAACCGCCTCGCGCGTGCCATAGACCTCGCGCGCCGCCTCGATGGCAAGCCGGTGGCCCGAACGCCCTGGGCTGGCGCCGATCTCGGCCAGGTAGTGCGTCATCGCCTCCGCGACGCACGGCGGCTTGGGCCACGAGGTAGCCGCGTTGTCGAAGTAGATCATGGCATTCCCATTCGATTCTGGATCCATCCCGCACGGGCGGCGCATGTGTCGCCCGTGCACCGCCACGCCGCAGTAGGGGCGGCGGGGTCACCCCGCCCCTACACCTACACCTGCACCGCCGCGGTAGGGGCGACCGGCCGGTCGCCCCTACATGCCGATACCTATTTGGTGAGGATCAACCGGAACTCATCCCCCGCTTGCGCGACCGTCACCTTGCAGCCGGCCTTCTCGGCCATGCGCCGCACGTTCTCGCGGGAGGTGACGGTTTCGACCAACACTTCGATCGGAAATTGCCCGGCCTCGATGGCCTTGCGGGCCAGGATGACCGGCTGGGGGCACGACAGGCCGCGTGCATCGACTGTCTTCATCTCAAGCTCCTTATGCCGTTCGTTCACGCATGGTCAGGCCGATCGCCGCGCAGACGATCAGGCCGAGGATCACTGCACCCATGCCGTAGGGCGTCAATCCACCCACCTTGACCACCCCTTCGACCACCGAATCGGGGCTGGCGGCCAGTGCGAAGTTGTGTGCAAAGCCTGCGCCGACGATCATGCCCAGCACGAACACGGCTGCGTCGCCGTCCCCTTCGCCGGAGAGGAAGAGCTGCCGCCCGGGGCAGCCGCCGGCCAGCACAAACGCCAGGCCCGAGAGCGCCATTCCCAGGAAGTTCCACAGGTGGTTGCTGTGGGCCACGGGCTGGGGGGTGAACCCGAAGCGCACCTGCCCGAGGACCAGGTTCATCACGAACGCGACCACCAGCAGCGTCACAAGGCCGGTGATCAGGTGAAAATCACGCATCAGCAGGACGTCGCGGATCGCGCCCATGGTGCAGAAGCGGGTGCGTTGGGCCAGGAAGCCGATGAGCAGCCCCGCGCCGAGCGCGATCAGCAGGGGCGCGTGCAGCGACCCCGGCCCGCTCGTGCTGAAGAAGATCGGCCCGTCCTTGCTGAAGGTCGGCGCGAAGAGGAGCAGGAGCAGCAGGCCCACCATGAGCAACGGCATCACCCAGCCCACCGCGGCGTAGGTCTTCTGCGCGCGGCCCAGGTTGTAGCCGGCCTTGAGGAACTGCACGCCGATGGCGATGCCGGTCGCCAGGCCCGCCAGGCCGAGGATGGCGTTCAGGTCGCCGCCGGCCAGGCGCAGGGTGGCGCGCCAGGGGCAACCCAGGAACGCCAGCGCGCCGATCATGGCAAACATGCCCAGCACGAAGCGCACGATGGGCGCGGAGCCGGCGCGGGCGCGAAACTCGCGGAACGCGAAGGCAGCCAGCATCGACCCCAGCACGAAGCCGATGATCTCCGGGCGGATGT
>CAZMIS010000416.1:0-3833 GCA_964566325.1 uncultured Anaerolineales bacterium | reverse complement strand
TTGGCTTCCAATTTTATTACCTATACCTATGGAACCTATAAGCTAAGTGCGGGAGAGCTTCTCGTGAAAGGCTGTACCGAGGGGCTGGCATCGATGCAGATCGCCAGAGCCTCCGAGGTTGCCGGCGAAACATCTGTATATCGAGCGTTTCCGCTGCTGCCGAAATTAGAGTTGATAGTAGCATTCGCCCTGGCCGTCGCTACGGCGGGGGTTCTGCTGCTGGTTAGCCTGGGTGTTACCTTCCCTAATCCCTTCAACGCTATACGGCTACCATCGTTCTCTTCGGAAGCACCTATAGAGTCCGAATGGGATCCCTTTGCCAATCAGCGAGAAAACGGCCATCTCCGTTCAAGGTCCCCTGCCCTGGATTCCGTTCGCCAGGCTCTGGATGCGCTGGAGCAGCAGACGCTACGGGGCAGCCTTTCGCCTGCCGCTGCCGCAGCAGCTCTCGCCCAGGCAAACGCGGAGCTGAACCGGATTGCCAGCGAGTCTCGGATACACCAGCAAGCGCTCGAAAATCTTGCCAGAGAGCTGAAGAACACCGCCGCCGGCAGGGAGGCGGCCGAGAGCCTCCGGCAGGGAGATTACCAGAGGGCGGCGGAGCAGTTGAGGGAGATAGGCCGCCAGAGCGATCAGCTCTCCGATGCGGCCAAGCAGGAACTGGCTCAGGCGCTTAACCGAGCGGCGGCGCAGAGCCGGCTGGATGAGGGGCTTTCCAGAGCAGAGGACAGCGCAGCCCAGGAGTTGCAGCATGGCGATTACTCATCGACGGTTGAATCGATGGACGAGCTCGCGCAGGCTATGCAGGACTCTGCCAGCCAGATGGTGCCTCAACAGGAGCTGGCCGAAAGCTGGCAGCAGTTACAGCAGTTGAGCGAACAGTTCGGAAACATCAATCCGGAGAACAGGAATCTCGGGCAGATGTCTCCGCCGGTAGCGCAGGCGCCCGAGGGCGCGGCAGAGCGGAGAACCGATGCTCAGGGGGATAGACAGAACGCTGGCTCGGAACCAGGGGGGCAGCAAGCCGAGGGAGAAGCCCAGGGCGACATGCCCGGCAACTCAGGCCAACCTGGCAACACGAGGGGGAGGCCGCCACTTGGCGACCAGAACCAGAGGCTGGGGTCCGACGGCTCTCCCCTGGACGTGGAGGGCAAGATAGGGGATAGATTCCCCGAGGAGCCGGGCTCCGATGCTCAATCACCTTCGGTGATGAGAGAGGGCAAAGGCAACTCCGTTTCATCCGGTGAAAGCGGGGGAGCAGATGGCCCCATCAGCGTTCCGGCGGAGAAGGTGTTGGTGCCGGGGGATCGCAGGTCGATTGTCAGGGATTATTTCAACGGGGGAGCGGGGGACCGATGATAGATACAAACCCTTTGGTTGAGCAGCTTCTGGAGAGGGTAAGACAGATCGAGAGTGAGGTTGGCCGCGTTATCGTCGGCCAGGAGGAGATACTGAGAGGGGTAGTAACCTGCGTGCTGTGCGGAGGCCACGCCCTGCTGGAGGGAGTGCCCGGCCTGGGGAAAACCATGCTGGTTCGCACCCTCGCCGACGCCCTGGATCTGAAGCACAGTCGCATCCAGTTTACCCCCGACCTCATGCCGGCGGATATCGTGGGCACGAATATTCTCGTAGAAGACGAAGGGGGGCACAAGCGGCTCTCTTTCCGGCGTGGGCCGATCTTTGCCAACCTGGTTCTGGCCGACGAGATCAACCGGGCCACACCAAAAACTCAAAGCGCCCTTCTCGAGGCGATGCAGGAGCGCGCGGTCAGCGCGGGCAACAGCACCTATCCCCTTCCCCAGCCCTTTTTCGTCCTTGCCACCCAGAATCCAATAGAGATGGAGGGCACCTATCCCCTGCCGGAGGCCCAGTTGGACCGGTTTTTCTTCAAGCTGCAGGTAGAATACCCCTCCACTGAAGAGATAGTGGAAATCCTGCAGCGGACCACCAGCTCAGATTCCCCTCATCCGAACACCGCAGCCGACGGAAGCTGGCTTCTGGAAGCCCAGAGGCTGGTGCGGGAAGTACCTATCGCCAGCTACGTCATGGAGTATGCCGCGCGTCTGACCCTGGCCACCCATCCGAACAACTCCTCAGCCCCTCCGATGGCTCAGCAATATCTACGCTACGGTGCCAGCCCTCGGGCAGCCCAGGCGTTAGTGCTGGCCGCAAAGGTGGGGGCTTTGATGGATGGACGATACAACGTGTCTTTCGGCGACATCCGCAAGGTCGCGAAACCAGCCCTGCGACACAGGGTGATCCCCAATCTGGAAGCCGAGCTGGGCGGGATCACCCCCGATGCGGTGATCGACGAGCTGATCGAGCGGGTGCCGGAGGACAAGGGGTGAGATGTCTTTTTTAGACAGATTCCTGGGAAGGGGCGGGAAAAAGCGGACTGGACCATCGAGGCAATCGAAGCATCTTCAGAATAGCGAGAGCGAGCCCGATATCGACGATGCTTTCCTCGGCCGGCTTCGCCGGGTCGCGCTCGCTTCCCAACGCAGGCTGACCAGCGGTGTGACCGGTGAGCACGCCAGCCCCCGCCGGGCCAACGCCCTGGAGTTCGCCGACTACAGAACCTACGCTCCGGGAGACGACTTCCGGCGAGTGGACTGGAACGCCTATCTCCGTCTGGGACATCTCTTCGTCAAGCTGGCCGACGCGCCGGAGCGGATGACACTCCATCTTCTCCTCGACGGCAGCAGGTCTATGGCCTGGGGACACCCGGATAAATTCTCCTACGCCCGGAGGGTCGCCATCGGACTGGCTTACGTGGCTCTCGCTCACATGGATGCCGCCAACCTGCTGGTTCTCTCCGGCAGGGATTGCCGCCGGTTATCGCAGTTGGAAAGCACCTCGGCCACGGCGGCGATGGTTAGATCCGTCAATTCCGTCGTGCCGGCGGGGGCTACCGATTTGAACGCTGCGCTGGGCAGCTTCGCCAACCTGGGGAATCACAGTGGGGTTGCGGTGTTGATCACCGACCTGCTTTCCCCTACCGGCTACCAGCAAGGTCTAGAGCGGCTGTATCGAGCCTCTCTCCGGCCGTTGCTCATCCACCTGCTCAGCCCGCAGGAGTTGAGCCCATCCCTGGAAGGCGACATGGAGCTCCAGGACGTGGAGACGGGCGACACGATCCAGGTCAGCATCGACTGGGAGACCCTGACCCGATACCAGCGGTGGCTGAGGGAGTGGCTGTGTGAGATAGAGCAGTTCTGCGCCAGAAGAGGCATTACCTACGTCAGGGCAGAAACGACCCAACCGATCGAAGAGCTGCTACTGGACCGTCTGCGGAGGGAGAAGGTGCTGCGCTGATGGCTGACAGCTTAATGTTCACCGATCTCTCGGCCCTTAAGTATCTACTCCTCCTGCCGGTGATCGTGCTGCTCTATATGGTGCGCTCTCGCTACCGCCGCAGGAACGTCTCCAGCATCATGCTGTGGAGGAGCGTAAGGCGGGACCTGGAAGCCAGGCAGCGGTTAAGGCTGCCCCCTCTGAGTATATTAATGTTGCTTCAACTGCTTGCAATAGGGGCGGGCACCGTAGCCCTGACACGGCCCGCCCTGCCGGCAGAGGACCGTACCCACCTGGTGATCCTGATAGATGTTTCCGCCAGCATGCAGTCCGCCGACGTTTCTCCCTCCAGGTTCGAAGTAGCGATACATCGAGCCCGGCAGGCCATTCAACGGATCGAACCTGGGGATCAGGTAAGCCTGGTGCAGGTTGGCTCCGCGCCCAGCCTCGTGGTGTCCAGCTCGGATATCACCGAGGTGCAGGCCGCACTCGATCATCTGCGCCCCGGCACAGCATACGCCAACGCCGCCGCTGCTCTG
>CAZMIS010000415.1:0-3845 GCA_964566325.1 uncultured Anaerolineales bacterium | reverse complement strand
GCTGACCGAGCTGATGCCACGGGCAGCTCCGCCGGTGGCCATCCGCCTGCGCAAGACGACACGCGCTGTCGGCGGCATCGTGGGGCCGCTGGTGGCCGGCGCGCTGCTGGCTGGAGCGGGAGTCACCGCAGCGCTGTGTTGCTACGGCGGCCTGCTGATCGCCGCGGCTCTCACCGCCTTGCGCATCCCGCGCACGCCCTGCCCGCGGCCACAACGCGGTGGCTTTGCCGTGTGGTGGGGAGCCCTGCACACTGGCTTGGCAGTCAAATGGCGGGTGCCCATTGAGCGGGGCTGGACGCTGGTGAACTTTGCGGTCTGGGTGTTCCAGGGGCCGGCAGTGGGGTTGCTCATCCCGATCAAGGTGCATGCACTCGGGCTACAGGGCAACTGGCTGGGCCTGGCCCTGGGTGCGCTGTCGCTCGGCGTGCTGCTGGGCAGCGCCTTCGGCTCGCAGATGCTGGTCGACCGATTCGGCCGCTACCGGGTGCGTATTGGGCTGGGCTTTCTCGAAGGCATTGCACTGGCCGTTGTAGGGTTGGCCGCGTCCCCGGCCCTGATGATCGCGGGGCTCACAGCCGCGGGCTTTTGCAACGCGGCGATGAGCCTGGTCGGCGCCACACATCGCGCGCTTGCCATCCCCCGCGCGTACCGCGTCCGCATGTTCGCAGCGGGCTCCATGACCACCCAAGTGGCCGGCGCCATCGGCCCAGCGCTCGTCGGCGTGGCCCTCACACATTACAGCGTCACCTGGGTATATACGGCTTGGGGGCTGCTAATGGCGGCCTGCGTGCTGGGCTTCCTCGCCGTGCCACGCTTCAAGGAGTTCTTGTCGCTCAGTCACGACGAGATCACGGATTGGTATCGCCGTCAGTACCCCTCAGTATTCAGGTAGTGCTCACGACGCCGAAGAAGCCGAGCAGCACCCCCTGAGTCAAGTGCTCACATCTGAAGCTGAAATTCGCAAGCCCTGACATGAAGCGTGAAGGTACAAAGGTCGCCACCGTCAAAGGCCCACGACCTCGCAGTCGAGAACAAACCGCCGCCGCGTTGAAAGAAGCCTTCCAGCGGTTGTTGCTGAGCAGAGAGACCGTGACGATCACCGACGTTGCGAAAGAGGTCGGTGTGACTCCCGCGTTGATCCACAACAAGTACGCCGATCTCGCCGAAGCGATCAGGAAGCGGGCGGGAAAGGCAAGCCGAGATCAACGTGATGACAAGCACCGTCAGTTAGTCGAAGCGAAGGAGACGATCCGCGATCTTCGTCAGGCCAATGGCGCGCTTCTCGAAGAGGTTCGCGTGCTTGCCTCCAAGAACGAGGCTCTGCGTCGACAGCTGGCAGAGGCGCGGGCCGTCGCCAGCAGCAAGAACGTCACACCAATCAGACGGAAGCCGAGTTGATCGACGGCTGGCCAGTTGGCCGGTCAGACCGCCGCTCCAGGCTTCGGGCTAGTGAGTTTCTTCGTGCTGTGGATGGACAGCACGTTGCAAACAAAGCGTGTGCCGGCATGCCGAGCACCCAAGCAGCACACAACGAACTGGACAGCGAAGAGCACGGCAGTCATCAGAAGCGACGTCGACGGCGCGTTCACGAAGTACAAGCCGATGGGGGCCAGTACCGCCAAGGGCAGCGACATGGCGGCCATGTCACGGTACATGAGGTAGAGCTTGTGCGCCTCGACCACCGCACGGTCGTCGCCAGCCATCTTGTACAGCTTGAACCACTTCTTGTTCTGCTCTGCTGGGTCAGTAGGAAGGTCGCCGACGTTCTTCTTGAGGGCCACCATGTCGATTCGAATGTCAGCAGGCCCATGCCGCGTGAACGCTTCGCAGCCCGGGTAGGGATTCGCGACCTTCCAGTACACAAGCTGCGCCTTGGTCTCGTGCGAGAGCATGCCTGTCAGTAGCAACACGATGACTGGCAGCAAGACGGTGACGAGCCCGCGCATGACTGCGACCGTGCTCCACGAGGCATCCTTGAGGAACTCGGGCGCGAGGAAGACCAGCACAACGAGTATGTCGAGGCTGGCAAGCATCACCAGCCACTTCATGTTCAGCGCCTTGAGGGAGCGGTCGGGATCGGCTTTGCTCATCCTTCGTACTCCGTGTCGATGTTGTAGTCCTGGTCCTCGACGGTGAACATGATCCAACCGTCGCGTCGGGTCGTCAGTACGTGCCTCTTCTTGCCGGTGGTCCTGACGTACACACCGCGTTCACTCGTCACGGCGCGGTAGTCGCGAACCATCTCCTGCGTCGTGTGCACGATGGGCTTGTCGGATATCACGACACAGTCCGGCGTGAAGTAGTCGAATAGCTCGTCGCAGAACCCGCTCTTGCGGCCATGGTGTGAGGCCATCAGCACGTTGGTACCAGCAAGCTCTGCACAGAACTCATCCCGCTCCAGCAGCGCCAACCAGCCTGGTCGCTCAAGGTCACCTGGAAGCAGCATCTTGAAGTCGCCGAACTTGATGAACACGGCGAGGCTCAGGTTGTTCGTGTCTGTGAAGTCGGGGTACTTGTTCCAGAAGCAGCGGCAGGTGATGCCACCCATGTTCTCGTTAAACGGTTCAGTCACCGGGCTGTTGAAGGTGCGGCATGCGTTGACGTACCACGTCGCGTCTCGGGTAAGCGGCCCGCTCACCAGCTTCATGTCGCGGATTTGGTCCGCTGTGTAGCTGCGATTGCGGAACATCGTGCCCACCTTGATCCCTGCGTCCTCCAAGCCTTGGAGGTCGGACATGTGGTCCTGATCAGCGTTCGTGATGAAGAGGTAGTCGACCTTGTCTCTTCCGAGGTCTTCCCTGAGGTACGTGCTTGGCTGGAAGTCGGCCGACGATCCTGAGTCGATCATCGCGAGGCGTCCGCCAACGTTCTGTCCCAGGCCGCTCGATGCGACGTGCTGAAGCATTACGCAGCAGCCGTGCTCCACATCCCAAACGCGGACGCACATGATCCCTGGCATAGCGTTCTCCTCCCCTGTCACATTCTCTCGCAAGCGCGCGAGCATCCGTTACCAGCGAACGCAGCCATGGCGACAACCACTTATGGGCAGGTAACCGTTACCACTAAGGTTAGACGGTGCTCTGCCACTGAGCTACGCGAGATCAAACTGAAATGGCTCCCCGACGTGGCTTCGAACCACGGACCTCCTGGTTAACAGCCAGGCGCTCTGCCATCTGCGCTATCGGGGAAGTGAACTGGTGCCTCGTGACCGATTCGAACGGCCGACCCGCCGGGTAGAAGCCGGCTGCTCTCGTCCGCTGAGCTAACGAGGCCTGGACTCGACGATCCGATTCGAACGGATGCGGGCTTGCGCCTGCGGCTTTGCAGGCCGCCGCCTTCAACCACTTGGCTACGTCGAGATGCACTGGCACCGGACCACGGAATCGAACCGCGAACCTTCGGCTTTGGAGGCCGCCGCTCTGCCAGTTGAGCTAGCCCGGTATGGCTGGTGGGTGCGGATGGATTCGAACCACCGTGTCCCGTGGGAGACTGCTTTACAGGCAGCCGCAATCGGCCTCTCTGCCACGCACCCATTGATGGCACCTCGTGCACGATTCGAACGTGCGACCTCCGGCTTCGTAGACCGGCGCTCTTGATCCAACTGAGCTAACGAGGTTCTGACTGTCTGGTGCCGAGAGAGGGAATCGAACCCCCGACGCGCGCGCCTTCAACGCGCCGCTCTACCTGCTGAGCTATCTCGGCAAACTGATCTGGCGCCTCGTGCGGGAGTCGAACCCGCGGCTTCCGGCTAGACAGGCCGGCACTCTGGCCACTGAGTTAACGAAGCAATGTCCATCCGGTCACGGGTTCCGGCGCCGCCCAATCGTTGCGGCCGATTTCCACCC
>CAZMIS010000414.1:0-3856 GCA_964566325.1 uncultured Anaerolineales bacterium | reverse complement strand
CCGTCACGCCGACCCGGACGCCGACAGGATCGCCCACCGTCACGCGGACCGTCACACCGACCCGGACGCCGACAGGAACACCGACTGCGACCCGGACACGAACCGTGACGCCGACCCGGACGCGGACACCCACCCCCACGCCGACGCCCACCCGCATGACGCCGCTGCCGCCTGCCGGCGGCAGCCTGAGGTGGGTCCTGGTCGACACGCTCATCAACGCTTCGGGCGAGCCTCTGGAGTACTACGGGGGCGGACGAACGCCCGGCTACTTCGACGAGCCTCGCTTCGAAGGCAAGTTCGATATCTACACGTTGAGTGAAACGAGCATCGCCTCCGCCTTGCGGGACGTGGACCGTGACGTTGAGTTCTTCAACGTGAAGATTCAGTCAGCATTCGATAAGCCTGCTGCGGTGCTGATCCCCGGCGAGGTGCATAAGCTCACCGTCCGGTTCTCGAGCAGCGGCAGGGTGACATCCGGCAGCCCTGGGTGGCGCTTCCAGTACGGTTCCGACCGGGCCCACGGCAGCATCGTTCAGCCGTCGGAGCCGTTGCCGTACTTCCCGTGGGAACCCAATTTCGCCGGCGTGTCCTCCCGAACGTACACGGTGACAGTCCCACCGGGCCGCGCGGGAGACACCTTCCAGATCTGGGCGGGGTGGTGGAACTGCAGCATGTGCAATGTGACGTGGACGTACCGGATGCAATAGAAACGCGGGGACCTGGTCCATCTGCGCTCGCCGGCAGCGTCATGCGCCGGCGAGCGCCGTCTCCGCGAGGAGCAGCGCCGGCCCCGCCTGCCCCGTGATCCCGACGTCGCGCAGCCGCAGGCCGCGGACGTGGCGGGCGATCAGGCCGGCGCGCTGCAGCAGCTCCAGCCCGTCGGCCATCTCCGCATAGCCCGGCTCGGCCGCGCTCGCCATCGAGATGGTCACGTCGTCGAGCGAAACGTCCTCGACCGGCATCTCCGGCAGCCCGACGATGAAGCCGGCGGCCAGCTTGACGTCGCGGGCCGTGACGTGGCTGAGGTGGATGCGCCGGAAGCGGGGGGTTCCCTCGGTTACGGGCTGGGCCAGCCTGCTCGAGACGTACGGGTCGCCCCACGCACCGCACGCGTAGTACAGGTTGACGGTGAACGGGCACAGCACGCCGGTCATGATGACGTTCGTCACGCGGATGTCTTCCACCACCCCGCCGCGGCTGCGCCGCGACTTCAGCCGGATCCCGCGATCGGTGCCCTCGAAGACGCAGTTGGCCACGACGACGTTGCGGATGCCGCCCGACATTTCGCTGCCCAGCACCACCCCGCCGTGACCGTGCACCATGGTGCAGTTGGTGATGGTGATGTTCTCGCACGGCGCACGCCGTGCGATGTCGCCGGCCTCCGCGCCGGACTTGATGGCGATGCAATCGTCGCCGACGTCGATGTGGCAGTTGGCGATGTGCACGTTGCGGCACGAGTCCGGGTTGATGCCGTCCGTGTTGGGGGAGTCGGGCGGGTTGACGATGGTCACCCGGTCGATCGTGACGTTCTCACACCGCACCGGGTTGATCGTCCACGCGGGCGAGCGGGTCAGGGTGAGCCCCTCGATCAGGACGTTCCGGCAATCTTCGAACGAGACCAGGCGGGGCCGGGGATGGCGCAGTGGGACGCCGCCAGGGTCGCCGGACGCGCGAAATCGCTGCCACCACGGCGCGCCGCGGCCATCCACCACGCCCCGTCCCACCACCGCGATGCCCTCGAGCCCAGAGCCGCCGATGAGCGGCGCGTGCGTCTCCTGCTCGACGCCCTCCCACCGGCTCCGGATGATGGGGTAGCCGGCCGGGTCTGCGCTGCCCAGCAGCGTTGCACCGGCCTCCAGGTGCAGCGTGACGTGGCTGCGCAGGAACAGCGCGCCGCTGACCCAGGCGCCAGCGCCCAGGCAGACCGTCCCTCCGCCCGCCGCGCCGCAGGCATCGATGGCCCGCTGGATGGCCTCCGTATCGACGGTCAGGCCGTCACCGATCGCGCCGAAGTCCCGTACGTCCAGCATACCTCACATTACCCTTTGCCGGCCGCCCCGTCGCTGGCTTCGATCTCGAGCGCGGCCAGGATGAAGGCAGCCGCACCCTTGGGTTCGTCGGTGACGGTCTTCTCGCTGATGTAGTACTCGAAGCTGCCGTCGCGGTAGGGGTTGCCGCCCAGGCCGGCCACCGCGCAGGTCCCGCGCAGATGGGCCTCGCCGCGGGCCTCCACGCGCACGAAGCGCCTCACGATCTGTTCGAAGGCCAGCCTTGCCGGCTCGAGCCAGGGCGCAGGCAGGCGGCCGGTGCGCACGCCCTTGGCCATCGCGTAAACGTACATGCACGCGCCGGAGGCCTCCAGGTAGTTGCCCGGCCGATCCCCCTGGTCCAGCACCTGGCGCCACAGGCCCGTCGCCGGATCCCGCACCGCGAGCAGGGCCTCCAGCGCGCGCGCCAGGATAGCGGCAATCGGCCCGACTCCTGCATGGCTGGCGGGCAGGTAGTCCAACACGTCGACCAGGCCCATGACATACCAGCCCATCGCACGGCACCAGGCGTGCGGCGACTGGCCTGTCGCCGGGTCGGCCCAGCGCTGCTGCCGGCTCTCGTCCCAGCCGTGGCGCAGCAGGCCGGTGCGTGGGTCGCGCGTGTGCTGCTCGATGGTGATGACCTGGTGCACCACGTCGTCGTACGCAGCCGGCTCGCCGAACATCCCGGCGTACTCCGCGAAGAAGGGACCCGCCATGTAGATGCCGTCGAGCCACATCTGGTGGGGGTAGATCAGCTTGTGCCAGAAGCCGCCACAGCCGGTGCGCGGCTGCCCGCGGAGCTGATCGCGCAGCAGGAGGATGGCTTTGCGGAATCGTTCCTCGCCGGTCGCGCGCAGCGCCGGAAACAGCAGCCGGCCGGGCATCACCTGGTCCAGGTTGTACTCTGCCAGGTCATAGGTGTCGATGGTTCCATCGGGGCGCACGAACCGGCCGGCGTAATCCGCGACCGCCTGCCAGTAGCGGGCCTCCCCCGTGCTGAGCCAGAGCTGCTCGATGGCCCGGAGCAGGAAGCCGTCTTCGTAACGCCAGCGCAGCCGCGCGGCGGGCCGGCGCCTGAGCATGGCATCGGCCATGCGGACGGACCAGGGCCCGCCGCCGCTGAAGCCCGGAGGGCTGTCGACAGGGGGTCCGGGCATCGCCGCCGTTTCAGCGGGATTCGGAGACGCGATCATATGGGTACCTGCGCCGGTCAAACTTGTCCCAAGGACCTCTGAGGCCGGGCCAACCTTCAGTTGGCCTTAAGCCTCAGAGGTTCCCATGACGGTCGATGCCGGCGCGGGACCGGCATCGACCTGGGGCGCTAACTACTTCAGGAATCCCGCGGCGGTCAGGGTCTCCTTGGCCTCGGCTTCCAACTCCTTGGCGCCCAGGCTGTCGAGTCCCTTGACATACTCGGCCCACGCCTGCTCGTCCAGGGGTTGCTGCCCCAGCGCCATCTTGATCAGGTTCTCGCTGTAGAAGCGAACGAAGTCTGCGGCATTCTGCGGCGGGTTAATGATCGCTGCGGCCGTGGACTCCTGGTATGGCTGCACGAGGAAGCCGTTGCGATAGTCGAGCGGCGCCTGGACACGGCCGCTGACCGTCTTGAACGACGGATAGCGCACGGCAAGCTCGATGGGCGCGCTGATGTAAACCATGTTGCGCAGCTGCGTCAGCGGCTGCATCTCCTTGTTGTTGTAGGCCTTGGCGGGATCGACGCCCTCTGTCGTGATGTTGCCGGTGCTGTCCAGCTTGTAGTTCACGCCCTCTTCACCGAAGCCGAGCAGCATGTAACCGTCGGTGGCCATCCACTCGAGCAGACTGGC
>CAZMIS010000413.1:0-3875 GCA_964566325.1 uncultured Anaerolineales bacterium | reverse complement strand
CACTGCGAGCAGCAGTGAGGCCCAAAGCCCGGCCCAGACGTACATGCGCAGTTCCTGGGACCAGGTGATGGCGAAGACCGAGACGGCGGCAAAGATGGCCGCCAACTCCCCTGCGCGCCGGCCCCCCAGGGAGCGGGCCAGGGCGTAGATGGCAGCGACCGTGGCCGTGCCGGCAGCGGCGGAGATGAAGCGCATGGCCCACTCGCCGTCGCCGCTGAGGAACCACCAGCCGCGCTGGATCAGGAAGTGCAGCGGAGGGTGCACATCATGGGCGGTCCAGTCGAGGATCCGGCTCACCGGCAGGCGCGCGGCCCACGCACTGAGCCCCTCGTCCCACCAGATGGCGTGCTGGTCGAGCCCATAGAGCCGCAGTGCGAGTGCCATCATCAGGACGAGACCGGCGACTGTGCGCCCGCGCAGCAGGGTAGCGCGACGACTGGGGCTGCGATGGTTCATCTCTCCCAGTATATCACACGCCGCTGAACCGACAGCCATTACGCGCTTGCTTTTGCCACTGCAATACCGCGGTGCTATAATGCGCAAAACAGCCAGTTTTGAAGGAACACTGCTCGTGTCTGAACCCGATTCGACAACACAACCACGAGTCGACGCAACGTCCGCGGCCGCTTCGCTCGCCCGTCTGGTCTGGGAAGTGGTGCAGATCCTGGTCATGGCCGTGCTGATGGTCATGCTGATCCGGAACTTCTTTCACAACTATCGGATCGAGGGCATCAGCATGGAGCCCAACTTCCACGACAGGCAGTTCCTGATCGTCAATCGTTTCGCCTACTGCCCTGGCATCCACATCGAAATTCCCGTCGCCAACGTCTCGCTCTACGAGCGCGTCTGGTGCAAGAGCACCCCCAAGCGCGGCGACGTGGTGATCTTCGAGTACCCCCGTGACCCGTCGCGCGATTTCATCAAGCGCGTGATCGGGCTGCCCAACGAGACGGTCGAAGTGCGCGCGGGACAGGTCTATGTCGATGGCGTCCTGGTTCCTGAGCCGTTCGGGCCGAACCCCGGCAGCTACAACGCACCGCCCATTACGGTCGGGCCGGATGAGGTCTATGTCATGGGCGATAACCGCAACAACTCGAGCGATTCTCACCTATGGGGACCGTTGAAGCTCGAGCAGATCATCGGCGAGGCGCTGGTGTCCTATTGGCCGCCACAACACTGGGCGGTTGTTCCACAGTACGACCTGACCGATCTGAGCGTCGCCACGCAGTGAGTCTCGAAGGAGGTCCGCGTGCCGCCATCTGAAGCAGAGGTTCGGGAACTCGTGCGCCGCGTCCTGACGCGCCTTCTGGAGGCCCCCGATGGGCGCCCCGCCGGGCGCCCATCGGCTCCGTCACGGCAGGAACAGCGTGTTGCGCGGGTGTTGATCGACGAGGCAGCGGTCCGCGATCTCGCACCGGGCGCGACGCTTGCCGTGCCGCCCGGCGCGCTGGTGACCCCACTCGCGCGGCAGGTTGCCCTGGAGCGCAACGTCACCCTGGCGGAGGCGGCTGCAGCGCCCGCGGGCGCACCCGGACGCGCTAAGCCTGCGGCCATCCAAAGGGTGGCCTTGGGTGCGGACCACGGCGGCTTCCCGCTCAAGGAGGCCCTCAAGCCCTTCCTCCAGTCGCTGGGCTATGAAGTCGTGGACTGCGGCACCACCGGCACCGACTCCGTGGATTATCCGGACTTCGCGTACGCAGTTGCGCAACTCGTTGCGAGCGGGCAATGCGCCAACGGGATCGTCATTGACGGTGCGGGCATCGGGTCCTGCATCGTGGCCAACAAGGTTCCCGGCGTTCGTGCGGCCCTCTGCTACGATCACGCCACCGCAGTCAACAGCCGCGAACACAACCACGCCAATGTGCTCACCCTAGGCGCCGGCCTGATAGGCACCAACCTCGCCAAACAGATCGCTCAGGCCTGGCTTGCGACACCCTATGGAGGCGGCCGCCACGCGGCTCGGGTCGCCAAGATCACTGCCATAGAGAAACGGTTCAACAGATGACAACAGCTACCCTTCAAGGCGGCTTGGGCGCCTACTCGCTCGATCAGCTCGTCGAGATCATCACACGCGAGGTGCTCGCGGCGTATCCCAAGACAGGCACCGAGTGCGCAGTGTGCGGATCGTCCACCTGCGTCGGCCAATGCGTGGAGACGAACCCCGATGGCGCTCGCAAGGTCGTGGAGGCAGGTGCGGACCGCCTGAGCGCGCGCCTGGGCGTCAAGAACATCGCTGCCGATATGGCCGGCATGATCGACCACACGATCCTGAAACCGAACGCCACGGAAGAGCAGGTGCGCCAGCTGTGCCTGGAGGCGCGCGAGTTCTCGTTCGCGACCGTGTGCATCAATCCCACCTGGATCCCCATGGCAGCGGAGATCCTCCGCGGATCGCCGGTCAAGGTGTGCACGGTGATCGGCTTCCCGCTCGGCGCGACCTTCGCGGAGGTCAAGGCCTTCGAGGCGCAGCGCTGTGCTAACCTGGGCGCGACCGAACTCGACATGGTGATCAACATCGGCGCGCTGAAATCCCGCCAGTACGACCTGGTGCAGGACGACATCGCCGCGGTGGTGGACGCAGCCCACCCGCTCGGCGCCTCCGTCAAGGTCATCATCGAGGCGGCGTACCTGACCGATGAAGAGAAAGTAGAAGCCTGCGTGCTCTCCAAGGCGGCGGGCGCGGACTACGTCAAGACGTCCACCGGATTTGCGCCGACCGGCGCCACCGTAGAGGACGTCGCCCTCATGCGGCGGGTCGTGGGGCCCGGCATGGGCGTCAAGGCCGCCGGCGGCGTCAAGACCGCCGAGGACGCCAAGGCCATGATCGCAGCAGGCGCTACGCGCATCGGCGCGAGCGCGAGCGTGAAGATCATCGGCGAGCTCAAGTAGCGAGGTTCTGGGAGCAGACATGTCCCGACGGGAATTCCTGATCGTCCTGGCGCACGCGCACAATTGCGGCATGTGCCGCGCGAAATTGCTGGCTGACTCAGCCGGCCTGTTGGCCAGGCGATCGCTGACCGACACCGAGAGAAACATTCTCGAAGGGTTGGAGTACGAGGATTTCGTGACGCCGGAGACCCTCAGTCGCGCCGCTCAGGTCGAGCGCGCCGAGCTCGAGACCTATTCCGGCGAAGCCGTGGTGCGACTGCGGCATCTGTGAGCAACGGCCCGGCTCTGCCACCGGTAGGCGCTGGTGCCGGGGTGCACACGTTCTCTGACACGTTGGGAGGGTGATAAGCGCATGGCCGTCGATCTTCGTTCCTACGTCTTCCTGGACAGTCTGCAGCCGCAACACGCGGCGTTCCTGGGGACTGTGGCCAGGGGTTTCCTGCCGCTGCCAGGCGATGCCTCCCTTTGGGTCGAGATATCGCCCGGCATCGAAATCAACCGGATCACCGACGTCGCACTCAAGGCGACCGCGGTCCGGCCCGGCATGCAGATCGTCGAGCGGCTGTACGGCCTGCTCGAGGTCCACTCCGACAGCCAGGCGGAGGTGCGGGCCGCCGGCGCGGCAATCCTGGCCGCGCTCGGCGTCAAGGAGGAGGACCGGCGGAAGCCGCGCGTCATCTCCAGCCAGATCATCCGGGCGATCGACGCACACCAGGTCCAGCTCATCAACCGCATGCGTCACGGCCACATGCTGCTGGCCGGCGAGACGCTGTACGTGCTCGAGGTGGAGCCGGCCGGATACGCCGCACTCGCGGCCAACGAGGCCGAGAAGGCCGCCAACATCAACATCCTCGAGGTTCAGGCATTCGGGTCCTTCGGTCGCGTGTACCTGGGCGGTGCGGAGCGCGACATCATGGCAGGTTACGGGGCCGCGCTGGCCGCCATCGAGGCAGTCGGCGGACGGGTCGAAGAACAGTCAAAACGCG
>CAZMIS010000412.1:0-3882 GCA_964566325.1 uncultured Anaerolineales bacterium | reverse complement strand
CAGCATCCTGAGCGGAGTTCCGGCCGGCAGTTCGGCCGGAACGCAGTCGAAGGACGCCCGGAGCGGGTCATCAAGATCGCTCCTTCGACTGCACTCCGCCGCCCGGACTGCCGGCCGGCTCCGTTTCGCTCAGGATGCTTGCGGAGGGGGTAGGCAGTCGAAGGAGCAATCCGCCCTGCGCTAGCCCGCGGGCGCCGCGGCCGAGGCGACGGGCACCGCGGCCGTGTGTGCGGCGAGCGTGACGCTGCCGGCAATCCACGCGGGCCCATCAGGCGTCTGCACCTGCCACCAGCTGCCGTCATCGCTGCGGCCCACGATCGGCAGGCTCTCGCCGATGCGCAGCTGGCCGGTCACGGGGAAGTTCGTCCCAGGTCCCTGGCGCAGGTTCACGCCGTCCACCTTCGGGTAGACGGTCGGGCCGGTTGCCTCGAGCAGGTTGGCCGGCTGCTTAACCCAGCGGTCAAAGAACGCGACCGAGCTGGCCATGGCGCGGCCGAAGTTGCCCGAGATGTTGTGGTTGTCGCCCGGGTACGCGAACAGCTCGATCGGCATGCCAGCCGCCTGGCCCTGCTCGTAGAGCAGCTCCGACAGCTTCACGGGCACCGATGCATCGCCCCGCGCATGGTGAAGCTGGATCGGACCGTTCAGGTCGGTCAGGAAGTGATTGGGCGACAGGCTGCGCCAGAACGCCAGGTTGTCGTCCGGCTCGCCGTATTCGGCCACCAGGCTGTTGCGCCATCCCCCGCGCGAGGTGCTGGCGCCGGGTGTGGCGTCGGGTGTGGCGCCGGGTGTGGCGCTGGGCCGGTTGCGCCGCCAGTGCTCCAGCAGGTCCTCGTACGCGGCCACCACGCCGCCCCAGATCACCCCCGCCTTGATGTCGGGCGACACGACCATGGCGCGCAGGGTGATCCAGCCGCCCATGGAGTGGCCCCACATCCCGATCCGGTCGGGGTCAGCCCCGGGATAGCGCTTCACCGACGCGACCGCGTTCAGCACGTCGATGACGTAGCCGGGCGACCCATATGCGCCCGTCGCCGCGCCCTCGGAGTTGCCGTGCCCGCGATAGTCGGGCCGGAACACGATGTAACCCTGGGTCGCGAATCCGTTCACGTACGCGACATAACGCTCGGTCGTCCGGTATTGGCTGGGCGGAATGTAACCGTGGTTGAAGACGATGACCGGCCACCCGGTCGCGGGCGCCTGGCCGCGCGGCACGGTGAGCAGGGCGTAGATCTTCAGGCCCTCAGACAGATATGAGGCGATGTAGCGATCGTGGTTCGAGCCGGCCGCGAGCTTCTGCTCGATCACGATGTCGCTGCCGGGGTATTCCTGCTGCCGCAGGTATTCGATCGACAGCCGGCTGACGGGCGTCGGGGCCTGTGTCGGCGCCTTTATCGGGGCCTGTGTCGGGGCCTGTGTCGGAACAGGTGAGGGCGGCGCGGGTGTGGGCGGTGCGGGCGTGGGAGGCACAGTCGGCGCCGCAAGCGCGGGCGCCGCGGCCGCGGCGGGTGTGACCTGCTCCGGCATGCGCGTTGCCGCTGCCAGGGGTGCGGATTCGACGGCCGGCGGCGCCGTGCCTTGAGCGGTCGCACGGCTGCCGCTGCATCCGGCCACGAGCAGGGCCAGGATGAGCAAGGCGCCGGCGATGGATATACGTGACTTAGCCATGTCGGTGTCCCCTTGTGTCTGCTTTTATGTAACTTATAGCATACTCCTGTAAAGATTCAGTAAAGAAGATGGCTTTTTGGGGAAATCCGCACCGATCGCCCGGGTCGACAACCGGACCAGTCTGCGATGTGGTCGTCGCAGACTGGTCGGATTTGCGCCGGCTGCGGTCTGTCAGTCGTATCGCGGCAGGAATCCGGTCCGGTGGTGTGCGTCGAGCAGATCGTCGACCATGCGCCAGATCTGATCGAGATCCAGCTCGGCGGCCGTATGCGGGTCGAGCATCGCCGCGTGATAGACCGAGCGGCGGTCCCGCGCCAGCGCGGCCTGCACGGTCAGTTCCTGGACGTTGACCTGGGTGCGGATCAGTGCGGCCAGGTGCGCGGGCAGCGCGCCGATGCGCACCGGCTGGATGCCGTTCGCGTCCACGAGGCAGGGCACCTCGACCGCACACGCCTGCGGCAGGTTGTCGATCAGACCCCGGTTCTGCACGTTGCCGTAGATGACGCGCGGCACGCCGGTCTCGATGCTGTGGATGATGCCCGAGCCGTATTCGTGGCTCCGCGCGGGATTGTCGAACTCCATCGCCTGTGCGACGGTCCACTCGATCACCTTGTCCCTCATGCCCTGGTCGCGGAGATACTGGATGAACGCCTGCATCTCCTGCTCGCCGATCGCAGCAGGATCGGTCATGGCCTTTCTGACCAGGTCCCACCCCGCGATCTGCACCTCGCAGCGGGTGACGTATTCGTCCAGCGGGATGTTGAATTGCTCGATGAGGTCCGGCCGGTCCCGCTTGATGAACCAGGGCACGTACTCCGCGAAGTGCTCGCTCGACTCCGTGACGAAGTAGCCCAGGCGCTCGAGCATCTCATAGCGCACCCGGTTCCAGTCGGGCACGCGGCCCTCGGCCGCCACCTGGTGCAGCTTGGGGTACAGGTCTTCCTCACGGCCCTCCGCCGTCCGGCGCGAGAATCGCAGGTAGAACGCCATGTGATTGATGCCCGCGCAGACGTAGTGAATCTCGTCCAGCGGAATGCCGATGTCCTCGGCCAGCTTCTCGGCCGTGCTCTGCACGCTGTGGCACAGCCCGACGCTCTTCACCTTCGTCGCGGACTCCAGCGCCCACGTGATGATCGCCATAGGGTTGACGTAGTTCAGCAGCCAGGCATCGGGACACAGCTGCGCCATGTCGGCCGCGATATCGAGAAAAACCGGGATGGTGCGCAGGCCGCGCATGATCCCGCCGATGCCGAGCGTGTCCGCGATGGTCTGGCGCAGCCCGTACCGCTTGGGAATCTCGAAGTCGATCACGGTGGAAGGCCGGTAGCCCCCCACCTGGAACATCGAGATGGCATAGTCCGCGCCGTCCAGCGCCGCGCGGCGATCCAGCTGCGCCTCGATCGTGGGATGCGCCCCGCGACTTTTCGCCAGGCGTTCCGCCACCACCCTCGTGGTATGAAGACGCTGCTCGTCGATGTCGTGCAGGGTGATGGTGGCCTCTGACAGCTCCGGGTAGGCCAGGATGTCGCCGATCAGGTTCTTGGCGAACACGGTGCTGCCGGCGCCGATAAGGACGATCTTGGGCATGGGAGCTTCCTCTGCTTCGTGTGTTTGGCGAGAATGTGGTAGAGTTGCGGCTGCTTAGTTTGGCACACTTGACGGGTGCTGTCAAAGACTCGATGGAGGTCTGGAACAGTGAAGGCAGTTCGACTCACCGAAGTTGGCAAACCACTTGAGATCCAGGAGACGCCTACGCCGGCGCCCGGCGCAGGCGAGGTGCTGGTCCGCATCATGGCTGCGGGCATCTGTCATTCCGACGCACACTACCGCGCCGGGGTGTCGTATGCGGGTCCGCTGCCTCTGACCCTGGGGCACGAGATCGCAGGGGTGGTCGAGGCGCTCGGCCCGGGCACCTCGCGCACGCACATCGGAGACCGGGTGTGCCTGCACTACCTGGTGACCTGCGGCCAGTGCCACCACTGCAATCGCGGCCAGGAGCAGTTCTGCGAGACGGGCAAGATGCTGGGCAAGCATCTCGACGGCGGCTACGCGGAGTACATCGCCGTGCCGGAGCGCGGCATCGTTCCGCTGCCGGACGAAGTGGCGTTCGAGCACGGCGCGATCATGATGTGTTCGTCGTCCACGTCTTTCCACGCCCTGCGCAAGGCGCGGCTGCAGCCCGGCGAACGGGTGGCCGTGTTCGGCGCGGAAAGA
>CAZMIS010000411.1:0-3887 GCA_964566325.1 uncultured Anaerolineales bacterium | reverse complement strand
CAAGGGCTTCATCCACTGTGTCGAATTCGCGATCTTTCACGTGGGCGTTGCGGTCATGATCGCTATGTCGTTCGTGATCTCGTTGGCGCCGCAGTGGTTGACGCCGCCCGTGACGACGGCCGTGATTGTGACCCAGGTGTTAGCACTGATTGCTGGTATCATTCGCCTCGTCACGCGGGTCCGCGATCCGAAGATGCGGGCAATCAGCTCGCCGGATGATTACTTTGCACTTGTTTACGCCAACCTGCTGTTCATAACGTGCATTCCTGCTACGTTGCATCTGCCGGTCTGGACGGAAATCTTCTTCGTCCTGGTGGCGATCATCATTGCGATCGTTCCGTTTACCAAGATATCGCACTACATCTACTACCCCTTTGCGCGTTACTTCTATGGCGCATATCTTGGACGCCGCGGCATCGTCCGCTGATCGATCCAGACCTGCGTCGCAGACGGCGTGAAGTGTGCCAGCACCATTGTGAGGAACCGATGACTGAAGAGAATAAAGAACTGACACAGAAGGCGATGGAAATCTTCAAGGAGCGGCTGACGCGGCAGGCCGTTGCCAGCCTGCAAGTGTGCGTGCATTGCGGCCAGTGCGCAGATGCCTGCCACTACTACCTTGCCACTGAGGACCCGCGCATGACGCCGGTCTACAAGATGGATCGTGTGCGTAAGGTCTATAAGCGAACCGTTGACTGGCTGGGCCGCGTCGCACCGGGATGGGTCGGCGCGCAAGATCTCGATGAGGAACTGCTCCAGGAGTGGGTGGAGCTGGCGTACGGCGCGTGCACCATGTGCCGGCGCTGTTGGGTCAACTGCCCGATGGGCGTCGATCCGGCGCAGATTCTCGGTCTGGCGCGCGGTGTGTTGACCGAGCTGGGCATGACACCCAAGGGACTGCAAGCCACCATCAACGTGCACCTGGACCATGGCAACAACATGGCGGTCAGCGAAGAGGACTTCGTCGACACGCTCCAGTGGATGGAGGAGGAGCTGCAGGCTGAGGTCGATGATCCATCTGCGAAGATTCCGATCAACAAGCCGAATTCGCGCGTCGTCTATACCTTCAACCCGCGCGAGGTGAAGTACTTCCCGTATCTGATTCAGGCTGCGGCCAAGATTTTCAACGCTGCAGGGGAAGACTGGACACTCAGCACGGAGGGCTGGGATGCCACCAACTACGCTTTGTTTGCCTTCGACCCGGCAACGGGATACGATCTCGCGCACCGCGTTGAGGAGGCTGCTACCCATCTTGGCGCCCGAACGCTTGTGATGGCCGAATGCGGGCATGGGTATCGCTCTCAGCGGTGGGAAGGGGAGAACTGGGCCGGCCATCGTTATCCTTTCGAGGTGATGAGCTTCGTTGAGTTGCAGGCACAGTACATCCGCGAGGGCAGGATCAAGCTCGATCCGACCGTGAACTCCAAACGCGTCACGTATCACGATCCGTGCAACCAGGTTCGCAGCGGGGGCGTGGTAGAGGAGCCGCGTTATATCCTGAAGCACGCGGTCATGGACTTCGTCGAGATGACGCCTCACGGCGTGGATAACTTCTGCTGTGGTGGCGGCGGCGGCATGCTGGCCATGTCGGAGTTTGCGAAGACCCGGATCGCGGCCGGCAAGATCAAGGCGGATCAGATCAAGGCGACAGAGGCGGAGATCGTTGCGACGTCTTGCCATAACTGCCTGGACCAACTCATGGAACTCAACAAGCACTACAAGCTCGGGACGAAGATCCAGAACCTGAGCGAACTGGTGGCGGCAGCGCTGATCTGGGAGAAGAAGTAGTCCATGTCCAAAGTGCTTATTGTTGCCACCTGCGGCCCTGAGATGGCGCAGCGCACGCCCGCGCCATTTCTCTTTGCCAAGAAGGCGGCAGCCCTGGGACACCAGGTCGGTATTTGCTTCGTGCTCCAGGCGCCGCTGCTTCTCAAGCGTGACCTGATCGATGACATCCGCGCCATGGAGGGCGGCAAGCCCATACGCAAGTGGGTCGACGAGACACTGGCGGCCGGCGTCTCGTTCCACGTCTGCGACGCGGCCCTGGTGCTCTGCGACATGACCGCGGACGACCTCATCGATGAGGTCGATAACCTGGTTGGGCCGTCGTTCCTGATCACCGAAGGGCTGGCCGCGGACCTGGTGCTGAACTTCTGATGTATCTCGTCACCGTCGACTGGGACAAGTGCCGGGGCCGCGGCGAGTGCGTCAAGGTCTGCCCCAGCAAGGCCTTCCTGCTGGTGGAGGAGGGCGGCCGGCAGGTCGCCCAGTATGTGCTTGACACCTCCGATTGCATCGGCTGTTACTCGTGCGAGGTCACATGCCAGGACGGTGCGATCCAGGTGTTGGATCTGTGACATGGCAGCATTGCCCGCGCCAAACAGCATACCCCGCCTCGTGATCGGAGCAGCGCAGGGCCGCAGCGGCAAGACGACCGTCTCGCTGGGGCTCTGCGCCGCGCTGTCTGCCCGCGGGCTGGCCGTGCAGCCGTTCAAGAAGGGGCCGGATTACATCGATCCGTCGTGGCTGAGCGAGGCCGCCGGCCGTAGCTGCCGGTCGCTCGACCCCTTCTTTCACAACGAGAGCGGCGCGCTCGTCGACGCGTTTGTCACCGGCGCGGCCGGCGCGGACATCGCGCTGGTGGAGGGCAATCACGGTCTGTATGACAGCATGGCCGAAGACGGGAGCGGCAGCACGGCTGCGATGGCCCGGCAGCTCGGTGCACCGATCCTGCTGGTCATCAACGCGGCGCGCATGGGCCGCAGCGCCGCGGCGATGGTCCACGGGTACCTTACCTTCGAGCCGGGCACTCCGATCGCGGGCGTGATCCTCAACAATGTCGCGCGGGGCCGGCATGAGAGCAAGATGCGGCAGGCGATCGAGCAGCACTGCGGCGTCCCCGTGCTGGGCGCGCTGCCGCGCGACGAACGACTTGCCATTCCCGACCGCCACCTGGGCCTGGTGCCGCGGTCGGAACAGCAGCTTCGGTCGGAGCATGACGGGCTGCTGCCTGCCATCGACGCCTGCCGCCTGGCAGTCGAGCGCGACCTGGATGTACCGGCCGTCCTTCGCATAGCGCAAGAGGCGCCGTCCCTCCCGCGTCCGCTTTCCCTATCCCCAATCTCCAGCCCCCGATCCCCGGTCACTATCGCCGTCTTTCGGGACGCCGCGTTCACGTTCTATTACCCCGAGAACCTGGCGGCGCTGGAGGCGGCGGGCGCGGAACTGGTGTACGTCGATGCATTTCGGGACGCAGGGCTGCCCCCTGTGGACGGTCTCGTGATCGGCGGCGGCTTCCCGGAGATGTTCATGGCGGAGCTGTCGGCCAACGAGGCGATGCGCCGCTCGGTGCGGGAGACTGCGGCGGCGGGGTTGCCGGTTTATGCGGAGTGCGGTGGCCTGATGTACCTGGCGCGACGCATCATCTGGGGCGAGCAGTCGGCCGAGATGGCGGGCGTCCTGCCGTGCGACGTAGAGATGACCGCGCGGCCGCAGGGACACGGCTACGTCGAGGCGGTGGTGGATGGGGACAATCCGTTCTTTCCCGTTGGCGCAACCCTGCGCGGACATGAGTTCCACAACTCGCGGCTGGCCAACGTGGGAGAGGGGCTGAGCACCGCCTATGGCCTCACGCGAGGCAACGGGATGGGTGACGGACCGGACGGCGGCCTCCGCGGCCAGGATGGCGGCCGTCACGGATGCCGTGACGGTTTGGTTCTCCAAAACGTGCTGGCCTCGTACACGCACCTGCACGCGGCCGGGGCGCCGGGGTGGGCGGCCGGCCTGGTGGAGCGGGCGCGCCAGTATTCGTCCAGTAGGGGCGCACCTGCGTGTCATCTACTCCAACTAATCATCGGCGCTCCTCGCCGCGGCCACATTTGCGTTGT
>CAZMIS010000410.1:0-3950 GCA_964566325.1 uncultured Anaerolineales bacterium | reverse complement strand
CGATCGCCTGCCTCCGACGTCGAGATACCCCACAAGTTCTTGAAGGTGGAGGGGCTGGAGATCCACGTCTGGCTGTCCGACTACGAGGACGAACTGGCCGCGGCCTGGGACATGGCTAAGCGCTGGACATTCTCCCAGGCACAGATCTACCACGACCCAGCCGACAAGATCGCTCAACTGCTCGCGGCGAAGGTGCCTCTGACGCCCGATGAGAAGAAGTGGCTGCTGATGTCAGGGTTGACCCTCTCGGAGTGGTACGCCAACCGGCTGACCCTCCTGTGGGTGGAGCGCGGCAACCTGATCAGCGCCCATCACATGTTCGGCCAGGGGCTGAACTACTTCTTCGATATGCTGTTCGGTCTGAACGATGAGTTGGTGCCCGACATGAAATGGCGGTATTACTGCGCCGAACGGCTGGCGCGGCTCCCCGGCGGCTTCGCCGAGCGCATCGCGGAGGTCATGACTCTACAGGTGCTGTCCGTGGCACAGCTCGAACGCCGGCGCGAGGCGTTCATGGCGATATGGCGGGAGATGCAGCCCATCGTTGAGGACGAGGTCGGGATGTCCTTCGACGAAATGGTGGAGATCGTCTGAGGCTCAGGAGGGGACAATGGAGCCGGGAGCTTTCTCAATTAGCCTGGCGGTCAAGGATATCGAGGCATCGAGGCTCTTCCCGGCCTGCTCGCAGCGAGCCACCGCTTCTTCGCGCTGCAAAACCTGCTGGACGGCGCGTGTTGTCTCCGCGCCGCGTGACTGCATCCTGATTATTGACAACTCGCGCAGCCTGCGCGATGATAGATATAGCCATTTTTAGTAGTCGCCGATCTCCTTCTCATCCGTGTAAGGAGGACCGCATGCTCTTCCCCACCCGCCGCCTGTTCGCCATACGGCATCCCTGGCTGCTCCTGGTCGTGCCCGCGCTGCTGAGCCTGACATTTGCCGCGTCCGCCGTTGCGCCCGAGGCGCAGGATGCCATCACGCCCCCGCCGAACTGCATGCAGGACCTCAGCGGCAAGAAGCTGCAGTGCACGGCCAACGACGTCCGCGTGCGCCAGTTCACCCTGGTCGAGGGGCCCGGCGAATGCCAGATCGGCGAACCCATCCGGGTCAGGCTGCAGGCCCAACTCGAGTCGGGCGCGAACGAACGCTACGACATCGGGCTGTTCGTCGCGCAGGACGGCGGCGATGCGCTGACCGGCGCCTGCTTCCAGGACTACCTGCCGCCGCCCCTGGCCGCCCAGGGACTCTATGACCCAGGCACGTTGTTCGTCCCGCCGGCTGCGGGCGATCCGGCGATCTACACCGGCGGCGGTCCCTTCCTGACCGTCGAAGACGTGGCGGACCAATGCGGCGACATCGAACAGGGCGTCCCGACCTTCCGCGATGTGGGTGAGTCGGCGTCGGCTGCGGAGCCCGGACCGATCTGGATCGATGCCGTGTGCCAGGACAGGGCAAACGCGGCGGGAGAACTCGTGCCGGACCAGGTGGCCGATATCGGCGCCTGCGTCAGTTGGGACAACCTGAAGAACGACAAGGACGCGTGCGAAACGATGGCCGGCGCGCTGCCGGGCACGGTGTCAAAGTGCAATTGTTCCTTCGTCCAGATCGCCGGATTGACGGTAGCGCAGGGCGCCCAGCTTGAGATCGTGAAGGTGCTCGATCCCGCGAGCGACCCGCGGACCTTCGACCTGCTGATCGATGGCGCGGTGGCCTCTGGGCCGGACGGCGCAGGCAACGGGGGCGGCACGGGACCGGTGGCGGTGAGCGCAGGCACATCCGCGAACCCGGGCGCGGATCACACTGTTGCGGAGGCGCTTCATTGGAGCACCGCAACAGATGTAACTCTCGACGATTACGAGATCACCTACGCCTGCGTGCGGAACGATGAGCCGGCTCCGTTCGTCGTGGGCGACGGACCCGGGCCGCTCACCGTGCGCCTGATGCCCGGCGACCACGTCGTCTGCACGTGGACCAACAAGGCCATCTCCGAGCCGCCCGACGACGAGATCGAGCCATTCTGCGTCGACGGGTACGTGATCGACCACCGCGAGCAGCCGGTCGACGGCACCGCGTTCGAACTGGACGGCCAGCCGTTCCCGCTCCTGGTCACGGCCACCAGCGAGGACGGCGCGTCGGTCGCGGTCCCCGTGGACGAGCACGGCTATTTCGTCTTTGCGGCGCTCGACGCGGCCAAGGCATACAGCTTCTCGCTGGACCTGCCCCCTGGCTGGCAGGGGATCGTGCCGCTCACCCTCCTGACCGACGGGACGGAGGATCCGGCGACGGGGTTCACGCGCTTCGAACCGAGCGAGTCGTGCTACCGCATCGTCTTCAAGATCCGCCGTCTCGTGCGCGTCCCGGTCGTCAAGTGGGAGGAGCGGCTCGACGGCCGGGTGATCAGGGGCGACGACTGGCTCATCACGGCCACCCCGGTGGGCGATCCCTTTGCCAAGGTCGTGACCGCCACAGTCGAGGACGGCCAGGCGCTGCTGGTGCTCACGCCGGGCACGTGGACCATCTCGGAATCCGTTAAACCCGGCTGGACGCCTGTGACGCCGTCCTCGGTCACCCGCGTCGTCGATCCATATGCACCGGACGACACGATCAGGCCCGTGGTGTTCAAGAACCGGCAGCCGCCCTGCACCTCTCAGATCACCGTGACTAAGTACGGCTTCGGCCACAACCCCGATGGCGCCCTGCAGCCGCTCGGCCCGCTGGCCGGCTGGCACTTCACCGTCAGCCGCGCGGACATGACCGCCGCGCCGCGTGCCGGGGTGACCGAGGGCGACGGCCGCGTCGTCTTCGCGGGCCTGCTGCCCGGGGTCTACCGGATAACCGAGACGGTTCAGCCGGGCTGGGCCGCGCAATCGGCCAACCCGGTGACGGTGGTTCTGAAGGGCTGTGAGGCAGTTGAGGTCGAGTTTGAGAACGTGGAACGCATCGGCGAGCTGTCGATCCACGGTCGCAAGCTGTTCCAGGCCTGGGAGAAGCCCTACCAGGGCACGCTTGTTGGCCTGGCCGGCTGGGAGATCACGGCCACACTGGTGGGCACCGGGACCGAGATCTCGGCAGTCACCGACGGCCTGGGGAACTACTCGTTCGACCAGGACACCCTGGTCGCGGCCGGCATGGGCTTCCCCGGGGCCAGCATCGCGGTGTGCGAGGAAGACCGCGCCGGCTGGAATGCCGTCACGCCGCCGTGCGTCACCGTGACCTTCCCCTACCCGCTGCCGGCCACCTACACCGGCGCGGTGGTGGACTTCGTCAATGTCCAGGATCCGCCGCTGCCGGGTGTGGCGCCAGCCCGGTAAACGGGCTACGGCTGCGGCGCCGCCACCTGGCGGCGCCGCAGCCGTAGCCGCAGCTTAAGACTCGGGCAGCCGCGCAGTAAGCAGCCGCATGCCGTTGAGGATGACGATGAGGGACGTGCCGACGTCCGCGAACACTGCCATCCAGAGCGTCGCTGTCCCTGAGAGCACCAGCGCCAGGAAGACGGCCTTCACCCCCAGGCTGAAGAGGATGTTCTGGCGCACCACGCCCAACGTGCGCCGGCTGAGCTGAATCGCGAAGGGCAGCTTGCGCAGGTCGTTGCCCATCAGGACGATGTCCGCGGTCTCCAGCGCCTGATCCGTGCCCGCAGCGCCCATGGCGATGCCCACCGTCGCGCGTGCCAGCGCAGGGGCGTCGTTCACCCCATCTCCCACCATGGCCACCTGCCCATGCTCGGCCAGCAGTCCGTCGACCGCGGCCACCTTGTCGCCGGGCATCAGATTGGCGCGCACCTCATCGACGCCCGCCTGCGTCGCGATGGCCGCGGCCGTGGTCGCGTTATCCCCCGTCAGCATGACCGTCCGGCGAATGCCCGCGGCCTTGAGCGCATCCATCGCGGCCCGCGCATCCGGCCGGATCGTATCCGCCACCGCCACCAGTCCCAGGAACTCCGGCATTTC
>CAZMIS010000409.1:0-3967 GCA_964566325.1 uncultured Anaerolineales bacterium | reverse complement strand
CGATGTTCATGCACGGCGGCTTCATGCACATTCTTGGCAACATGCTCTACCTGTGGATCTTCGGCAACAACATCGAGGATGTGCTGGGCCGGTTCTGGTTCATCATCTTCTACCTGCTGTGCGGCTTTGCGGCCAGCGCAGCGCAGGTCGTTATGTCGTGGGGCTCGTCCATACCCGGCATCGGCGCCAGCGGCGCGATCGCGGGGGTCCTGGCCGCATACCTGCTCTTCTTCCCCACCGCGCGCGTCGACACGCTGATCTTCCTGGGCCTGTTCGCGCGCATCGCCGCGCTGCCCGCGGTGCTGGTGTTGGGCCTGTGGTTCGTCCTGCAGCTCTTCAACGGTGCGCTCTCCTTCGGCATCAGCGAAAGCGGCGGGGTCGCCTGGTTCGCCCACATCGGCGGCTTCGTGGCCGGCCTCATCCTGTGCCTGCCGTGGATCGCGAAGGCGCGGCGCAAGCGGCTACGGCAGTGGTAATCGGATCGTACGATCTGTTTCGGAGGCGATCATGTCACACTTCAAAGTCGAATCCCTGTTGGCCGCGCGGTTGTTCCTGGCCCCACAGCTGGCGGACGACCGGGTCTACTTCATCAGCGACCTGTCGGGGCGTTTGAGCCTCTACGCGATGGACCGCGGCGGCAGCGTACCGGAACCGCTTCTGCCGCCGGACGTCGCGCTGATGACGCCGACCCTGCTCGGCGGACTGCCGTTCTCCGTCTTCCCCACCCTGGACAGGGTGATCGTGATGATCGACCGGGACGGCGACGAAAACTACCAGCCGCTGGCCATCCCGCTGGCAGGGGGCATTCCCGAGCCCGTGTTTCCCCAGTTCGCGGGGATGCAGTGCACGATCGACGACTGCGATGCGGATCGCAACCTGATGTTCCTCAGCGTGGACCATCGCACGGAGCCCGTGGTGGACCTCTATCGCGTCGACCTGGCCGCGGGCGAGCTGACGCTGCTGGCCTCCAGCATGTACGGCTACTACCCGGCCGGTGCGAACGAGGACCTGACCCGCGTGGTGCTGGGAGAGGGTTACGAGGCCGGCGACGTGGCGCTGTTCCTGTGGGAGCACGCTTCGACTCCGGCCGGTGGAGCGCCGCCCGGCGCCGACCACCCCGCGCTGCAGGTCATCTTCGGCGTGCCGATGGGGCAGCGCACGACGGGGCAGAGCGTGCCGCTCAACGGCATCCGGTACGCGCACCCGGTCGGCGTGGACGGCATCCTCCTGCAGTGCACCCTGTTCGATGACCGGGGCGGCCTGGCCTGGCTCCCCATCGGGCGACCGGAAGACGTGCGCCCCGTGGCGATCGCCGGCGCAGTGCACGCCGGCGACGGCGAGCTGGAGGGGGTGGAGCACCTGGACGGCGACCGCTACCTGGTGCACTACAACATCGACGGCGCCACCTGGGCCTACGAGGCGACCTTCGACCGCGCGGCCCTGCGCCTGAACCTGGGGCCGGTCATCTGCGGCGCCGCACCGCTGGCCAACGGCGTCGCCGGCTCCATCCGCCACGATCCCGCGTCGGATGCCTACGCCATGAGCTTCTCTACCGCGACCACGCCCTCACAGCTGGTCGTGGTCGATCTGCATGCGGGCGGGGCGGGCGAGCGGGTGGCCCAGCTCACGCGCAACCGCGTGCTCGGCATCCCCCAGGAACTGCTGTCGGAGGGGGAGGACGCGGGCTTCGCGTCGCACGACGGGCTCCACGTCCCCGCGCGCCTCTACCTGCCCGCGCAGGGGCTGGGCTTCGAGGGCAAGCGGCCCGTGGTCGTGTACATCCACGGCGGGCCGCAGGGCCAGGAACGCCCCGACTTCACCTGGTTCTCCATGCCGCTGATCCAGTTTCTCACGCTGCACGGGCTGGCCGTCTTCGTGCCCAACGTGCGCGGCAGCGAAGGCTACGGGCTGGACTACACCAAGCGGGTGGACCGGGACTGGGGCGGCCAGGACCGGCTGGACCACGTGGCCGGGCTGGCGAGCCTCGCCGGCCATCCCCGCGTCGACACGAGCCGGGCGGGCGTGATGGGCCGCTCCTACGGCGGCTACATGACCCTGATGCAGGTGGGAATGCACCCCGAACTCTGGTCGGCCGCGGTCGATATGTTCGGCCCTTACAGCCTGATCACCTTCCTGGAACGCATCCCTGAAACGTGGAAGCCCTACTTCGACATCGTCCTCGGCAACCCCGAGCGGGACCGCGACTGGCTGCTCCAGCGCTCGCCGAGCACGCACTTGCACAACCTGGTGTGCCCCATGCTGGTCATCCAGGGGCGCAACGATCCCCGCGTGGTCGCGGCCGAGTCGGAGGACCTGGTCCGCACGCTCCAGGCGCAGGGCAAGGACGTCTCGCTGCTCCTCTTCGAGAACGAAGGCCACGACGTGACGAAGCTGGAGAACAAGGTGCGGTGCTACAACGAGATCGCGCGGTTCTTTGCGGAACGATTGCAGATTGCAGATTGAAGATTGAAGATTACGGATTGCGGGTTGAAGGTTGAAGGCTGATTCTCAATTTTCAATCTTCAATCTTCAATCCGCTACAGGGGGAAAGACTGATGGATTACGTGCAGTTCGCCCGGGCGGTGCAGGACAACGTCGGACGGGTGATCGTCGGAAAGAGCGATATCGTCGAGCTGCTGCTCACCGCGCTGCTGGTGGAGGGGCACGTGCTGATCGAGGACGTGCCTGGCACGGGCAAAACCACGCTGGCGAAGGCGCTGGCGCGCTCGCTGGACCTCTCGTTCGCGCGCATCCAGTTCACGCCCGACCTGCTGCCCTCGGACGTGACCGGCCTCTCGATCTTCAACCAGAAGACGGGCGAGTTTGAGTTCCGCCCCGGGCCGATCTTCAGCAACATCCTGCTGGCGGACGAGATCAACCGCGCCACGCCGCGCACGCAGTCGGCCCTGCTGGAGGCGATGCAGGAGCGCCAGGTGACGGTCGACGGGGAGACCGCCCTCCTCGATCCGCCGTTCCTGGTGCTGGCCACCCAGAACCCCATCGAACTGGAGGGCACCTTCCCCCTGCCCGAGGCGCAGCAGGACCGCTTCCTGATGCTGGTGAAGCCCGGCTATCCGAGCGAGGCGGAGGAGGACGAGATCCTGCAGCGCCACATGGCTGCGGACCCGTTGGGCGGGCTGGACGCCGTGATCACGGGCGACCAGGTGCGCGCGCTGCAGGCCGGGGTGGCCCAGATCCACGTGAACCCCGACGTACGGCAGTACATCGTGCGCGTGTGCCGGGCCACGCGCGGGCACGAGGCGGTCGACCTGGGGGTCTCCCCGCGCGGCACCCTCGCGCTCTTCAAGGCCAGCCAGGCGCTGGCCGCCTTGCGGGGCCGCGACTTCGTCATCCCCTCCGACGTGCAGCACCTCTCCACGCCCGTCCTGGTCCACCGGGTGCACATCAGCCCGCAGGTGCGCCTGCGCGGCCGGACCCCGGAGCAGGTGGTGGAGGAAGTGATCGCGGCCGTGCCCGTTCCCGTGGCGGAGTAGAGACGTAGCATGTTACGTCTCCGGAATAGTGGCGGACAGGGGAAACCGGTGCGTAGCACTAAGCGCATCGTCGACATCGAAAAGGACACGCAGTTCACCGACGCCTGGTTCCTGCTGGCCATCGTGTTGACCGTCATCGGGCTGGCCACGCAGGGCAGCTTCCTCCTCGCGGGCGCGGCCGCGCTGTGGGTCATCCCCCTCCTGGCGGCCGCGTGGAATCGCCTGGCGCTCTTCGGCGTGGATTACACGCGCCGCCTGTCGGAGACGCGCGCGTTCCTGGGCGAGACGGTCGAGCTGACGCTGGAGGTCCACAACCGCAAGTTCCTGCCGGTCACCTGGCTGCACGTGATCGACGTCTTCCCCGCCTCCCTGCCCGTGCAGGGCCACGAGGTGCGGGTCAACCCGAGCACCAACCTCGGCGAGTTCGTCTCCTTCTGGAACCCGGGCATCTTCGGCCGCCTGACGGCCGAAGA
>CAZMIS010000408.1:0-3980 GCA_964566325.1 uncultured Anaerolineales bacterium | reverse complement strand
GCCGGCCGCGGAGGGCCCATCGCCGATCGACGTGGGCAACACGTTCACCGCCTACCTCAGCGGCCTGGCGCAGGGTCAACGCTACCGGCTGACGATCGCACCCTACGACGCGTTGGGTGCGGTCGGATCATTGGCCAGCACGGTGGCGATGTTCCTCGATCCAGCAGACCCTGACGGCGATGGTCTGCCCGATGCCTGGGCCAACGTGTTCCAGGTCAGCGGCATCAACGCCGATGCAGACGGGGACGGCCTGACGAACGGCGCGGAACTGGTGCAGGGCACCTATCCCACCAAGGCCGACAGCGATCGGGATGGGTTCGACGACGGCGTGGAACTGGGCGCAGGCAGCGATCCCTGTGGTCCGGATCGACCCGCCAGCCCGGCGCCGGCCACCATGCGGCTGACCGGCCCCGCCGTCGCGCGTTTCACCACGCCGGCGAACCTGCCGAATGTCACGCCCGCGCGCTACTGGGTGATCAACACCGGCGCCGGTTCGTTGCAGTGGCGAGCCGTCGCTTCCGAGCCATGGATCACCACGGCCATCGGTGCGGCGGAGCCGGGTGGCGCCTCGGGGCCGGGAGCGATCGAAGTCACGGGCGACGAAGAGTTGCCGCTGGAAGTGGGCATCAACGTCTGCGGGCTGGCGGCAGGCAGTTATCGGGGGACGGTCACAGTGACCAACCTGTCGACCGGCCCCGGCCAACCGGCGGAGACTGCGACCATCGAAGTGGTGGTCCAGGTCCTGGGCGAGAAGATCCTGACGCCGGGAGCGCCGGGCATCAGCCGCAGCGGCGACACGGTGACCCTGGTGTGGACGGACGTCGGAGCCGACAGCTACCGGGTCTGGCGGGACGATGCAAATCCCTACTTCGCGCCTGGACCATCCTGCACAGCGCCAGGGTGCGTCACAGTCGAGACGCCGGGCTACTCTGAGTCACTGCCGGTTGGCACGCTGGCACGCTACTACTTCGTGCAGGGGATGAGCCTGTGCGGATCGCTCTCGGAGCCATCAGGCCGCGCCGGCGTGTTCGGCTTCAACCTGGCGCCGGGTGCGCAGCCCTGAGCCTACGGGTCCGTTAGGGGCGCACCGGCGTGTGCGCCCCGGGCCACCATCTCGGATGCAGGGCCGGCCTGTGCGCCGGCCCTGCACTCACACCTCGTCCAGGGTCACCAGCCCCTGCTTGAGCGCGTAGAGCATCGCCTGCGCTCGATGCGCGAGATGCAGCTTGGCCAGCACGTTGCCCACGTGGGTTTTCACGGTTTCTTCGCCCACGATCAGCGCCTCCGCGATCTCGCGATTGGTGCGGCCCAGGGCCAGTTGGCGCAGAACCTCCTCCTCGCGCGGGGTCAGCGCATCGGGTCCGGCGTTGATCGGCGCGGGTCCGCCGCCGGCCAGGTCCTGCAGGATCGCGCCGGCCAGCGCGGGGTCGAGCATGGCTCGGCCCCGCGCTGCCAGGCGCACAGCGTTGAGCAGCACCTCGGGATCGGCCTCCTTGCGCACGTAGCCGATCGCACCGGCACGCAGCGCAGCCATCACCCGGGCATCGTCGCTGTACCCGCTCAACACGACCACCTGCGTGTGCGGCGACAGGCTGCGCACCCTGCGGATCGTCGCGAATCCGTCCATGCCGCCGGGCATCAGCAGGTCGACGACGGCCACGTCGGGCAAGCTGGTCTCCAACATCTCGAGGGCTTCCTCACCGCTGGCCGCGCTGCCCGCGATCACGATGTCGCCGAATGACTCCAGGTAGCTGCGCAGTCCCTGCCGCACCACCGCATGATCGTCCACCAGGAGAACTCGTATCCGCTCGTCGCCCATGGCGCATGCTCCTCACGACTCAATTGTGCGGCCCATCCGCGTCTCAGGCGCCTCTCTCATCATCCCCGCCGTGGCGCGCCCCCGGTCCGGGCCCGCCAACTGCGCAACTGCAGATAGCCGATGACGAATGTTACCACAAGGAGCACGAGGAACAGCGTCACCGTGAGATCGAGAACCAGGTCCCGCGAGGGTGGCCAGGCCCAGGCCGCCTGAAAGCCCCCGTAGAGGCCGAAGTATCCCACGGTGGTGATCGCCAGAACGACCACCCAGCTGAACCGTTGCTGCCAGGCCCGGTCGATCTCCTCCGTGAGCGCGGCCGAGCCAAGCCGGCTCCAGTAGCCCTCCGTCGCCCGGTACGATTGAAGGAGGGTGATGACGGCGAACACGGCGCAGGCCGCCCCTACAGCCAGCGCTGCGATCGGATATTGTGCGTACGATTTCGGCATCAATGCGCCGGGCACGATCACGATCGCGGCCAGGGCAACCCACACCCGGCTTGCCGCGGACTCGCGCCGCATGAGCCAGACCGCAGGGCTGTCTGCTCCGTGTGCCAACGTCACGGACAGGGCCGCGCTACGCGCTCGCGACCAGGCAACTCTGCCCCCGATCGCACAAACCACCAACCACCCCACACCGAAGATGACCTCGGGGCCCGAGAACGGGCGTCCCGTCAGGCGTGGGATCATCCCCTGAGCCACCACCAGACCAAACAGCGCGGCAGCCATCCCAACCGACTGCCACAGGCTCACCTTCTGCATGGCCGACTTCAGTTGCGCACTCATCTCTGCCTCCTCCTGCAGCACGGCTGCAGGCTTGCCCAGCGGCGCCGCCAGTGCGACGTGCGTTCCCTTCCCGGGCGCACTCGTCAGGTCCAGTGTTGCACCGATCGCAGCCGCCCGATCCCGCATGCCTGCGAGCCCATAGCCGGCATCGCCCCGGACGTCGGCGCCCTCCGTCTCTGGCGCCGAAAAACCTTGGCCGTCGTCCATGATATCGAGCCGCAGGACCTCGTCCTCGATGCGCAGTCGCAGGTCGACATTGCCGGCCCGCGCGTGCCGCGCCACGTTGTTGAGCGCCTCCTGGCCGATGCGGAAGATCTCCTCTTCCGCACCGGGAGCCAGGCGGCCCGTGTCCACCGCAGCCGCATACGCGGCTGCATCCTCCGGCTGTCCCAAGTCCACCGTCACCCGCGCGCCGGTGCGGTGGGCCAGCGCTTCGCACTGCTCTCGCAGCGCATCCAACAGCCCGGCCGCGGCCAGCGGCGCGGGCCGTAGCTGCTGCAGCAGCGCGGCCATCTCGGTCAGCGCAGCCTGGGCCGAGCGGCGAACGTCCTCAACAGCGTTGTGGGCGCCCACCAGGTCTGACTCCCAGCGTGCCAGCGCAGCCGCCGCGCTGACGTTGATCGCGTAGAGCTGCTGCTTGATCGAGTCGTGGAGCTCGCGCGCCAGGCGATTGCGCTCGGCCTGGACTGCGGCCTGCCCCGTACTGCGCACCAGGTCTGCCCGCAGGGCCGCCACCTCGCGCTCCCGGGCTGCCAGCGCGTCCACCTGTCCCAGCAGGTCACCGAGGGGTCCCCATCGGCGCGGCCGGTCCTGTGGCAGCGCCGCGATCGCCTGTCCGCGGGCGAGCGCAGCAAGCGCGGCCGCGGCAACCTGCAGCGCGCCGGTCAGGGGCTGGCTCAGCAGAAGTCCCAGGGTCGCACCCACGACAAGCGCAGCACCTAACCGCGCAATGGGCGCCCATGTAGCGGGCGCCAGCAGCACCGCTCCGGCTGCGCCGGCCGCCGCAAGGAGATGGCTGGCACCCAGCCAGGCGGTCAGGATCGCCTGCCCTGGCCGGCCGGAGCGCTGCTCGTTCATCATTCATCCTCCCCCGAATGGAGCCCGGCTGGGGCCGGGCCTCGCTGACTCATGCCACCATGTTACGACCAGGAACGGACGCTGTCATCCCCAGGTCAGGGGATTGTGTCCGCCTGATCTCAGTCCAGGGCGAGCCTTGCAGGCAAACCTCCGAGGTCTCGGAGACCTGGAAGGTTTGGGCAGGCAGGTTTTGTCCCGGCATCGGATGGGACTTGCGCTCCCACCTCAGACGCACCGACCCGCGTGCGAGTGCATTTCAGTTTTGGGGCAGGCGATAACGGCGAGACGGCTACGTATGGGCT
>CAZMIS010000407.1:0-3990 GCA_964566325.1 uncultured Anaerolineales bacterium | reverse complement strand
GTGTCGTCGGCTCGCGGTGTTGCTGCGGTTGGCTACAAGTCCAGCGTGCCGGCGCTGTTCCGCGGTGACGAGGCGTGCGCTCGGCGCACCTTCGAATTCTTCACGGTCAACATCCGCAATCAGAACACTCGCAAGGCATACGCCAGGGCGGCGATTGACTTCGCGGCCTGGTGTGAGAAGCGCGCCGTTCGCGATATCGGTCAGGTCGAACCGGTGCATGTCGCTGCCTACATCGAAGGTCTCGGGCTTGCAGCTCCTTCAGTGAAACAGCGCTTGGCGGCGCTGCGGATGCTGTTCGACTGGCTGGTTGTCGGTCAGGTGCTATCGATGAATCCTGCCGGCTCCGTGCGTGGGCCGCGCTTCTCCGTCAGCAAAGGCAGGACCCAGGTACTGAACGCCGAAGAGGCGAGGGCGCTGCTGGACAGCATCGACACCAACGACATCATCGGGCTTCGTGATCGCGCTCTCATCGGGTTGATGATTTACACGTTCGCCCGCGTTGGTGCTGCCATCGGCATGACCGTCGGCGATGTGTATGTCCAGGGCAGACGTACCTGGATCCGACTTCACGAGAAGGGTGGCAAGGTCCATGAGGTGCCATGTCATAGCCAGTTGGAGGCATGGCTGCACGCCTACGTGGACGGCGCGAGCATCAGTGACTGCAGAGGCGTCCTCTTCCAATCGGTGACGGGGCGCAGCGGAGGCCTCTCGGGGAAGGCTATGGCGCAGGCGGATGTATTCAGGATGATCGGCCGGCGCGCGATGGCCGCCGGCATCCGCACCCGAGTTGGCTGCCACAGCTTCCGAGCCACGGGAATCACGGAGTACCTGCGTAGTGGTGGACTCCTCGAAGTCGCGCAAGCAATGGCTGGTCACGAGTCGGCGCGGACGACGGGTCTTTACGACCGCCGATCGGGCCAGGTCACCCATCGCGAGGTGGAGCGTATTTCGATCTGATCGCTGCCGACGAAACGTGGTTCGGCCCTCTAACCTTCGAGTGTGGCTGCCGCTGCAATGGACTCGAACTGCTCAAGGATCTCCGGCGTCCGCTGGCGCAGGTACTTGGCCACGTGCGCGTTCTCCAGCAATTTGGCAAGGTAGCCCCGCGCAAGAACCAGGCTCAGCACATCCTGCCCATAGGTCTGCTCGACCAGACGGTACTGCCCCTGCAAGTTGGACATCTCACGTTCCATCCGCGCCATCTGTTCCTTAGTGACCCCAGCAAGCTTCCGGGGCTTCTTTCCGTCGACAAGAAGTTCCGCCGGGGTCGCGGCCAGCAAGGCTTCTGCATAGGCCACGGTCATGTTGTTCGCCGATGTCATCAGTTCGATGCACTCGATCTGTCGAGTCGGCTTCATCTTGCGGACGACCCGTGCCATCTCGGCAGAGAACTGCCGGTCCTCAAGCAACTCGGCCGCCTCCGGGCAGATGCCTTCGAGGAGATTCATCTTCTTCAGGATGTGACTGACATCCACGCTCAATGCCTTGGCCAGGCGTTCGGGCGAAACACCTCGCTCGATGGCACGTCGCAGCATGAAGTGCTCCTGGATCGAACTGAGCCGGTTGATGCGGTTGTTGTAGGTGTAGGACTCGTCGTCGGTGGCTACCAGGCACGGGACATGAGAGCGGCCAAGTTCACGCAGCGCCAGGAGGCGCATGTGTCCGTCTAGCAGCACGAAGCGTCCAGGCTCCGCGGGAACCTCCGATACGGTGAGCGGCTCGATCAGCCCGATCTCGTCGATCGAAACGCGTATCTGACGGAATTTGCGCGAGGTGGCAAGGCCAGCAGGCATTCCGCGTGAAGGAAGGATGTTGTCGATCGGGACCGAGAGCGGCTCGGGATTGAAGCCAAGCCCTACCTTGCTCATGCCGGGTGCCCCCCGGGCCAGACGCGATCGGCCAGCTGTTTCGGCAACGAGTCCAGTCCTTCAGCCCTGAGCAATGTCGCGAAGTGATCATCCGCGAGCAGTTGCTTGAGCGCCGAGACGACGAACAGCAGCCGGTGCTGCGTGAACTCGGCCTTGCGCACCATCAGCTTCTGGCGCTCGACCTCCTTCTGGTATGTCCGGACCAGACTCGTGCTCGTGACGGGCTCGCGCTTGCGAGGCGTCGCATGCGCGATGGACTTGCCCAGCATCTTCCGCTTCTCGATCACCCGCCGGGCCTCGAGAAGATTCTTCCCTCTGAGCGTGCCGGCTTCATAGGCCTCCTGCAGGGCGGCCTGGATGGCCTTGTCGTCATCGCCGGCACCCACGATGGCGATGGCCGCGTTCAGGGGAACCTCACCGCGCTCCACCGCAACGATCAGTCGCTGTTCGCCATGATCGAGGAGAGTGAGGATTCCCTGGACGTAGGTCACCGTCAGCCCGGTCTTCGCCGCGATGTCCTTGGTCTTGTAGCCCTTGTCCCGGAGTTGCTCGATGCCCCCGAGCAGTTCCAGAGGCCGGCACTGTCGCCTTGCGATGTTCTCCGCCAGGCTCATGATGAACGCGTCCTCATCCGAGACATTGACGACGAGAGCGGGGATGCTCGACTCGCCCAGAGCCTTGAAGGCCCGCATGCGTCCTTCGCCACACACGAGCAGGTAGCGCTCGCCTCCTGCTCCGTCCGGCCGCGGTGTGACGGTGATCGGCTTCTTCAGGCCGACACGCTTGATGTTCACGACGATCTCGTCGAACACCTTGTCGTTGCGCTCGCGGGTGTTCAGCACTTCGATGCTGTCGATCAAGATCATCCGAACTTCGCTGCAGATGTCCGTGCCGGTCATGCGGCCCACCTCAGACGTTCCCGCTTCGCCATGCCATAGAGGTATTCGAGGTTCTCGAATCTGTAGCTTTCCAGCTCCGCTGCGTTCTGCTCCGCGAGGCTGATCCGCGGAAGGCCGAAGTCGAGCCTCGGCAGAAGGTAGTAATCGAGCGCGACTGTGTTCGATGCATCGAGGCGGACGGCAACCGTGATGTCCGGCAGCAGGCCCGTGTCGAACCGCACCTTCCAGCGGCGGCGCCCTCCATCCTGCAGATGGCACCGCGCAAGCACGATCGAGATCGTGAACTCTCCGTTCACCAGCATCATGTCGGTTTCCGGGTCGCGCGCGATGCGTCCGCTGAGATCTGCCACGCGGCGCTCCGTCTCGGCCACGACTTCAGGATGCATCTTCCTGAGCACCCGATTGATTTCCAGGAACCGGTAGTCGCGCCCGGGCTCGAATCCAACGAGCTGATAGGCCCGGACAAGGCTGCCGAACCGATGCACATAGACGGAGCTGGAAGGCATACCTTCCGCCTCGTCGATCACGATACCCGACAGGAATCCCTTGCTCCTGTAGAGGCCCTTCAGGCGCTCGATCAACTCCTCGTCGCTGTAGCGGCGGGCTCGCGCCCGGATGATTCCCTGCGCCGTGTAGAAGACATCGGCCGACACGATGGGCTCGAACGCAGACGGTTTGCGAATCCACATGTCGGGCGTGTTGACCACGCGCAGCTTCTTGAGCTTGAAGGACACGCGGTTGTAGACGTTGTTGCCAACATACTTTTCGTTGGTCAGCACCTGGTGCACCGTTGCTCTGGTCCAGTCGCGGCCGAGGTCGGTCTTCAGGCCTCGCCCGTTCAGGCGGTTGGCGATCTGCGATTCCACGAGACCTTCCTCGACGAACCATCGATACATCTGGCTCACGACCTGAACCTCGTCTTCAGGCCCTGGCATGAGGATCACCCTGTCGGTCTGAAGACTCTTGTGCTCACCACGCGACAGACCGGACTTGAGTGTTCCCGCCTGGTCGACGAGGACGCGGCGCAGGCCATAACCGGCAGGGCCACCTTGCCGGAAGCCGAGTTCGATGAGGCGACATTGACCTGCAAAGACCTTGGCCGAGAGTTCGCGGCTGTACTCGCCGGCCATCGCACGCTTGACGCCTTTCACGATCGTGGAAACTGGCGAGCCGTCGTTCTCGAACTGCTCGGCGCAATAGGCCACCTGGATGCCCGCACGCCG
>CAZMIS010000406.1:0-3993 GCA_964566325.1 uncultured Anaerolineales bacterium | reverse complement strand
CCCGGACGTGACCAGCGCGATCCTGATCCCCCCTGCCTTCAGGCGCAGCAATAGCTTCTTCAGGCCCGGCGCGGGCACGAATGCGTCTGCCCGGCCCCGCCCCTCGAGGATTTCCTGCATCTCGCGGTGCACGTGCTCGAAGTAGAACCCCCGTGCGGTCTCGACCGAGGCGCCCGGGCAGTACTTGTCGATGCAGTAGCGGAGATGCTCCGAGACGCTGTGTCCCGACACGTACGGCAGGTCACCGGGCTGAAGCGTGAATGCCTCGTCACCCATGAGACTTGCGATGCTACGCTCGATGATCCAGATCCAGAATCCCTCGCTGTGCACGCTCGTACCGTCCAGGTCCATCAGGACGGCCCGGACCGGCTGCCGGGGCGACACGGGATGCACGGGGTAGTAGGCGGGGTAGCCCATGGCCGAGGTGACGTGCGCCAGCGTGTGGTCGTGAAACGCGACGAACTCGACCTTGCCATCACCCGTGGCATGGATCGAGACTACGCCGTCGCGGTCCGCGCGGAACCGGCCGTCTGTCGTGGCCGGCAGCGGTCGCAGACCACCGAGCGAATTGAGCGGTCCGAGGGCGGGAATGATCGCGGACATGGGCGTAGGATAACACAGGCGCGCTTCAAGCGCGAAGCGCGGCCGCAGGGTGCTCCACCCTTGCCCCTGGTGCGAGACATGCCGGCGCCGGTGGGGATTTGACAGCCGCGAGTTCCTGGCCCACAATCGAATCGGCCGATCTGTTGCTTTGACGCGCTGCGGCGCGGATCTGGGGATGGCTGCGCGGCCCGGGCAGAGCGGTGCAGGGCGAGGGGGCCCCGGCATGAGCTTACAGGAGTTGCCGTGATGAAGCAGAGGGTTGCGCTGTTCGGCGCTTCGGGGACCATGGGCTGCGAGGCGTTCAAGGAGCTCTGGAAGCGCCGGGACGACTACGACATCAGCATCCTGGTCCTGCCCGGGGAGCAGAGATCGGGACGCTTCCGGCCATACGAGCGGGAGGCCGGCGTGCCGCGCCTCGCGGGGCCCGGCGTTGCAGAGGGCCGGGGATTCCGGATCGTCTGGGGTGACGCAACGCGCTACGAAGACGTGGCGGAGACGATCCGTGGGGCCGGCGCGGTGCTCAATGCGATGGCCTGCATCTCGCCCATGGCTGACTACCGCCCGGAGCTGGCCCGCGCGGTGAACGACGACGCGGTGGGCCACATTCTCCGCGCAATCGAGGCTGAGCCGGACGGTGCCGAGCGCATCCGCTACATCCACACGGGGACGGTGGCGGCCACGGGCAACCGTCCTGTCGGCGTCCACGTCGGCCGGGTAGGCGATCCCCTCAATCCGTCTGTGTTCGATTACTACGCCATCACCAAGATCGCAGGCGAGCGGCGGGTACTGGAATCGTCGTTGCGGCGGTGGGCCAGTTTGCGCATGACGTTCATCATGCCCACGACGCATCGGGAGCTGTTCGGTCTCAACGACGCCATCATGTTTCACATGCCGCTCGATGCGCGGATGGAAAATGTCACCGACCGCGACGCAGGATACGGCCTGGTCAATTGCCTGGACGTGCCCGACGACTCTGATTTCTGGCGCCGGGTGTACAACATGGGCGGGGGGCCAGACATGCGCGTGTCCGCGTACGACTTCCTGTCGCTGACGTATCGCCACAATGGGCTTCGCCTTGAAGCGTGCGCGGAGCGCAACTGGTTCGCGCTGCGCAACTTTCACATGCAGTATTATGAAGACAGCGCGGTGACGAATCGCTATCTGAACCACTGGCGCGACACCCTGCACTCGTGGCAGGCCGCGCTGGTCGCCAGCCGTCCGCCCGGGTTGTCGATGCTCGCCGCGCTGGCGCAGCGAGTGACCGTCATCCGCCGCGTGGCCGAACGCGTGGCGCACTCCGTGCAGCACACTGTGGCAGAAGGCCACCGCAACAGCCCGCGACACTGGTACACCCACCGCAACGACCGGCGCATGTCGGCCTTCTTTGGCGGCTATGAGCGCTACGAGACGATCGGTGGGTGGGGCGAGGACATGCCAGATCTGCGGGAGGACGCGCCGGCGCAACGGCTCCATCACGGTTACGATGAGGCGCAGACCGAGCTGGCGCTCTCCGATCTGAGCGGTGCGGCGCACTTTCGCGGAGGTGCCTGTCTGGCGTCAAAGTGGTACGGGGACCCCTACAGTCCCGTGGAGTGGCAATGCGCCGCCGGGCACCGGTTCGATGCGCGGCCCTTTACGGTGCTCAAGGCTGGGCACTGGTGTCCGGTGTGCGGCTCGACGTGGGACGGCGATGCTGAGGCGCGACGCAATCCCTTCTTTGCCCAGGTGTGGTACGCAGACCACGATCCCCAGGAGCGCAACGTGTATCCCGCCTCGTGCGTGGAGGACATTCGGGACGCAGACAAGGATGTGCTGAGGAAGCCGAAGGGCCGGTCGAAAATGGACCTGATCTCAATCGGGAAGACCGACGACGATGACCTCGAGTGACTTGATCGGCGCGATCGTCCCGATCGCCTATTACGCCGTGATCCGCTCGGTTCGGTGGCGGTTGCCGCCTACCTGATGTGGAGCGGCGTGCGGACGCTCAAACTGCGCGTCGACGGGTGACCGGCAGGGTTCCTCTGACCGAGTTTCAATTGGGGCACCTCGGTCGATGCGGAGCCCCAGGCGGGGCCCCGCATCTCAACCGGTATCAGTAGATGTCGTTTACCGTGTTGTACACGTTGAACTTGCCCGTCGGTGTGACCAGGTTGGGGATGCGGGCAACCTCTTCCAGCGTCTTGTCGTCGTATACCACGATCTCGCCGACCTGGTCAGGCACATCCGCGCGACCCCAGACGCTGACCCAGACTTCCGTGCCCTCCTTGTTGTACTCGAAGTGCACCGCGCGGCCGTAGTCCGCGATCTCCCAGCACTTCTCGGTCTTGGTCGGATTCGCCTTGGCGATTACGCAGACGGTGCGCTGGATCTTCTCGTCCGGGTTCAGGCCGAAGTCGACCCAGATCCAGTCGCTGTTGGGATGGGTCTTGACGAAGAGGCTTCCCGCGCCGGGCAATTCTATGTTGCGCACGACCCGCCAGGCTGCGTCCGGGCGTCCTTCCGGGTCAGTGCCGATCGCCACGAGTGAACCTTCGCCGAGATGTGATGTGGTCCACACCGGCCCGAATTCGGGATCCACCCAGTTGGCCCCGCGGCCGGGGTGGGGGATCTTCGGCGTGTCCACGAGCGCGGCCATCTTGCCCTCCAGCGAGTCGACCACCGCGATCTTGTTGGCGTTGTTCGCCGCCACCAGGAAGTAGCGCTTCGAGGCGTCCCAGCCGCCGTCGTGCAGGAAGCGCTCGGCCTCCAGCATCTTGATCGTGGGTGCGAGGGGATCGGTGTAGTTGACCAGCCAGACCTGGCCCGACTCCTTGACGTTGACGATCCACTCCGGCTTGTTGTGCGACGCGACGATGGCCGCGACGCGCGGTTCAGGATGGTACTCCTCGGTGTCGTAAGTGTAGCTGCGCGTGCTGACGATCTTGAACGGCTCGAGGGTCAAGCCGTCCAGCATGACGAACGCCGGAGGCCAGTAGCAGCCCACGATGGCGTACTTGTCGGAGAAGTCGCCCTCGGGCCCGCTGTACTTGCTGCCATCGATCGAGCGTGCGTCGTAGCAGACCTTGGCCTCGGCGACCACGTCCGGCTTCTCCATCCACAGGTCGATGAGCGACGCCCTGCCGTCGCGGCCGATCACGTAGGCGTAGCGGCCCGTGGCGGACATGCGGGAAATGTGGACCGCATAGCCGGTGTTGACCGTGTTCACGACCTCGTAGGTGTCGCCGTCGATGATGGCCACCTGGCCTGCATCGCGCAGCGTGACCGCGAAGTAGTCCTCCCAGTCCCGCGTGGTTTGGGGCGCGACGGGGCGCTGATCAAGCGGGACGATCACCTTCCAGGTGTCGAGCATCTGGGTGAGCGACATCTCGGGCGGCGGTGGGGGCTCGTTCT
>CAZMIS010000405.1:0-4024 GCA_964566325.1 uncultured Anaerolineales bacterium | reverse complement strand
CTTGGATCCGCCCTTGACAGACGGACGAAGTTGTTAACTTATGAGCGATGACCTGTGTGTCGGCCCCCGTCGCGGGCGCACACGCGGGTGAGCCGCGACGACCCCCGGCCGCGGACATTGTCCCCACGCGCAACCTGCGGTACGATGCTTGCGACGCAACGGAGGGACAGATGCCCATCTACATGAACCTGATCATCATCGCCGTACTCTTCTTCTTCAACGCGATCTTCGCCATGTACGAGATCGCCATGGTCTCGTCGCGCAAGACCCGCCTGCAGCAGCGCGCGGACGAGGGCAGCAACGGCGCAGCGGTCGCGCTCGCCCTCTGGCGCGATCCGAACCAGCAGTACCTGTCGACGGTCCAGATCATGATCACCCTGATCGACACCCTGGCCGGCGGCATCGGTGGCGCCATGCTGGCCGAGCCGGTGGCGGAGATCATGAAGCGGGTCGACTGGCTGGCGCCATTTGCCGACACGGCGGCCCTGATCTCCGTTGTCGTCGCGATCACCTACTTCTCGATCGTGCTGGGCGAACTGATCCCCAAGCGAATGGCCATCACACGTCCCGAAAACATCGCAGTCAGGCTGTCGCCCGGCATCCGCGTGCTATCCAGGATCTTCCGGCCCCTGACGCGGGTGCTGAGCGCGTCGACCAACCTGGGGATCAAGCTGCTGCGCGTCAACACCGAGGCAGAGCCCGCGGTCACCGAAGATGAAGTCAAGGGCATGATCGAGCAGGGTAAGGAGATCGGCGTCTTCGAGGAAGCCGAGCAGGACATGGTTTCCGGCATCTTCCGCCTCAGCGACCGGCGCGCGGATGCCCTGATGACGCCCCGCACGGAGATGGTCTGGGTGGATGTGGAGGACGACCGGGCAATAATCGCGCAGACCGTGCTGAACAGCGGATTCACGCGCATCCCGGTTGCGAGGGGGAACCTGGACGAGATCATCGGCATGGTGGACGTCAAGGATCTGTTGGGCGTCGACCTGATCTCGGACGAGTTCGACATCGAGGCGTACGCCAAGCCCGCGCTCTTCGTGCCCGAGAACATGGCCGCGCTGAAGATGCTGGAACTCTTCCGCAACTCAGGCATGCACGATGCGCTCGTGATCGATGAGTACGGCGGCGTTCAGGGTATTGTCACGCTGTACGACGTGCTGGAGGCGATCGTCGGTTACCTGCCGGAGGACTCAGACGAGTGGGACCAGATGGCCACGCAGCGCGAGGACCAGTCATGGCTCTTCGGCGGCATGATCGCGATCGACGAGTTGAAGGAAATCCTGGGCATCAATGCGCTGCCGGAAGAAGAGCGCGCGGGCTTCACCACCCTCAGCGGATTCGTGATGAGCCGGCTGGGCGCCATCCCCAGGACGGGCCAGGTGTTCCTGTGGGACAAGTACCGCTTCGAGGTGGTCGATATGGACGGCCGCCGCGTCGACAAGGTGCTGGTGTCGATCACGGGCGAGGCGCCGGCCTGAGGCCCACACAGAGTTCGGGGTGGGGCGATGGTTTGCCCCCCGTGACCCTCATGAGGTGGACGGATGATCCGTGTAGGGGCGATGGTTTGCCACCCGTGACCGTGCCAGTGGCGCGGATCTCCGCCCACCGGCCAACCCGGCGGCAAACCATCGCCCAATCTTCAATCTTCCATCTTCAATCTGTAATCGTCAGCGCGCGGCCAGCGACCTCACCTTCGCCACCAGCTCGTCGCCCACCTCGCTGGTCCGGCTGTGGCCGCCCAGGTCAGGTGTCAACACCCGGCCCTCTGTCGTGACCGCCTTGATCGCCTCCATGATGAGGCTGGCAGCCGCGACCTCGCCCAGGAAATCAAGCATCATAGCTGCGCTCCAGACGGCCGCGATCGGGTTGGCGATGCCGCGGCCCGCGATGTCGGGCGCAGAGCCGTGCACGGGCTCGAACAGCGACGGGTACGCGCGCTCCGGGTTGATGTTGGCGCTGGGCGCGATCCCCATGCTGCCGCAGATCGCGCTGCCCAGGTCAGTCAGGATGTCGGCGAACAGGTTGGAGGCCACCAGCACGTCCAACGTGTGCGGCTTAAGCACGAACCGCGCGGCCATGGCGTCCACCAGCACCCGCTCCGTGTGCAGCTGTGGATACTCCGCGGTCACGCGCTCGAACACCTCGTCCCATAACACCATGGAATGGCGCTGCGCGTTGGATTTCGTGACGCTGGACAACAGCCGTCTCGGGCGCTGCATGGCCAGCTCGCACGCGTAGCGCACCACCCGCTCCACGCCTGCCCGGGTGAAGACCGCGGTCTCCACGGCCAGTTCCAGCGGCAGGCCGCGATGGATCCGACCGCCCGCCCCTGCGTATTCCCCCTCGGTGTTCTCCCGCACCACGACGAAGTCGATGCCCCCGGAACCCGCGTCCTTCAGCGGGCCGGGCACCCCAGGGAGCAGCAGGCTCGGCCGTACGTTCGCGTACTGCTCGAAGCCCTGGCGCAGGGGCAACAGGAGCCCATGCAGCGAGATGTGGTCCGGCACGCTGGGATAGCCTACCGCGCCGAAGTAGATGGCGTCGAACGGCTCCAGGATGCGCAGTGCATCCTGCGCCATCATCTCGCCGTGCTGCAGATAGTACTCGCAGCCCCAGGGGAAGGCCTCGTAGGTGACGCGAAAGCAGCCCAGCAGTTCGCTGACCGCCGAGATGACCTTCACGCCCTCCGGGCAGACCTCGTGCCCGATGCCGTCGCCCGGGAGCAGAGCAACCTGATAGTCGCGCATGGGTGCCTCCCCCTAGCCGGCCAGCCGGCGCTTGCATTCCTCCAGGATCTCGACCGTCTGCAGCGTGCCAAAGCGCGTGCCGCCGATGGCGCGCACCTCGAGCGCCAGGTCCAGGGTGGAGATCCCGCCCGCGGCCTTGACCTGCACGTGCGCAGGCGCGTATTTGCGCATCAGGCGCAGGTCGTCCATCACCGTGCCGCCGGTCCCATAGCCGGTGGAGGTCTTAACCCAATCCGCGCCCACCTCGCCGCAGATCTGGCACAGGCGGATGCGGTGCTCGTCCTGCAGGTAGCAGTTCTCGAAGATGACCTTGACCAGCGCACCCTCGGCATGGGCGGCCTGAACCACCGCGGCGATATCCTGGCGGACGAAGTCCCAATCGCGGCTGAGCGCCTTGCCGATGTTGATGACCATATCCACTTCCTGCGCGCCGTCGGCCAGCGCCTGCCGGGTCTCGGCGACCTTGATTGCCGTGGTGTGGCCGCCGTGCGGGAAGCCGATGGTCGTGGTCGCCTTCACCGTGCTGCCCGCCAGCACGTCCGCAGCCCGCCGCAGGTAGTAGGGCTTGATGCAGACGCTGGCCACGTCGTAGTCCAGCGCCAGCCGCAGGCCCGCTTCCAGTTCCTCGTCGTTGTAGAACGGCCGCAGGAGCGAGTGATCGATCATCTTCGCGATGTCAGCGCAGGTGTAGTCCATGAGTTCCTCCCTGTTATGCGATGTACGCAGCGAGACGCCGGGGCCAATGGTAATCAGGCCTCACGATGCCCGGGTTTCGCGCGCCTGCCAGTATGCCATAGGCTGTCAACTGCCGCCACTGGCCATTCGCGGCACGGCGCCGCCGGTCGCCTCATCTTCCACCTTCCATCTTCAATCGGCGGTCCTCGCCCTCGCGCCGGGCGCGCCCACCAACGCGCGGAAATCCTCTAGCGCAAGGAGCACTGCGACCGCTTCGCCGTTGCGCAGGATCACATACCGGCGGCTGAAATAGTGCGTCGCCTTCAGCACGCGCGGCAGGTTGGCGCGCAGCGCACTGACGGTGATCGGCTCGGGGATGCCGGCCTCGTCCATGATCCCGCGCGCCAGGCGCGCGGCAACCGGACGCCCTGCGAGACGTCCGATCGGGACCTGGCCCGCGCCCGCGGCCTGGCGCGGCCGCGGGCGCGCCGGCAGGTAGATGACCCGGTCGACCACGACGACGGTGGAGCCGGCGCGCGCCCCGGCTCCACCGTCGTCGTGGTCGACCGGGTCATCTACCTGCCGGCGCGCCCGACGAC
>CAZMIS010000404.1:0-4042 GCA_964566325.1 uncultured Anaerolineales bacterium | reverse complement strand
ATCCCATCAGGCGGCCCCCTTCGGCCGCGTGCACGAGCTTGCCGGTATCCTCCTCCAGGTGGGCGCGTGTGATGCCGATCCGCTTGGTCCCGGCCTCGGGGCTCTCCACCTCGATCCCGATCCAGCCATCGCGGCAGAAGGGGAGCTCGTACTGGCTGATCTGGTAGCCCTTGGGCAGGTCCGCGTAGTGGTAGTTCTTGCGCGCGAACACGGCATGCTCCGCGATGGTGCAGTGCAGCGCCAGCCCCGCGAGCAGCGTCTTCTCGACCGCCGCGCGGTTGATCACCGGCAGCGCGCCGGGCAGCGCCATGCACACCGCGCACACGTGGGTGTTGGGTGGCGCGGCCGCATACTCCGCAGAGCAACCGCAGAACATCTTGGACGCGGTCAGCAGCTGCGCGTGGACCTCCAGGCCGATGATGACTTCGTATGCGGCCATCTGTTTCTCCGGCGCCATCCTCCAGCCCTATCCGTGGCGCTGGACGAAGTGGTGCATCCGCTCCAGCGCAACCTCGATCTTGTCCTTGGCCGTCGCGTAGCACATGCGCACGTAGCCTTCGCCGCCCAGGCCGAACGCGGGGCCGGGGATGCAGGCCACCGATTCCTCTTCCAGCAGTGTCATGGCGAACTCGTCGGAGTTCATTCCGCTGATCCGGATGTCGGGGAAGACATAGAACGCGCCGCGCGGCTCGAATGCAGGCAGGCCGATGCTGCGCAGCCCGCCGAGGATCAGCTTGCGGCGCAGATCGTAGCTCTCCCGCATCTGGTGGACCGCTTCCTCCGCGGCCGGGTCCGTCAGCGCGGTGATCGCGGCCACCTGCGCGGTGGTCGAGGCCGACATGATGGTGTACTGGTGGATCTTGCGCATGGCCGAGAGGATGTCGGCCGGGCCGAGCGCGAAGCCCAGGCGCCAGCCCGTCATCGCGTAGTCTTTCGAGAAGCCGCCGATGATGATCGTCCGGTCGCGCATCCCGGGCAGGCTGCTGAACGTGGTGTGCCCGTCCGCATACACCAGGCGATCGTAGATCTCATCGGAGATGACCAGCAGGTCGTGCTTTGCGGCCACCGCCGCGACCTCGGCCTTGTAGGCGGGGGTCAGCACCGCGCCGGTCGGGTTGTTCGGGTAGTTGATGAGGATGGCCTTCGTGCGCGGGGTGACCGCGGCCTCCAGCTGCGCGCCCGTCACCTGGAACTCCGTCTCGACGTGCGTCGCGATCGGGATGGGCGTGCCGCCCGCGAACACGACCTCTGCCTCGTAGGAGACGAAGCACGGCTCGGGGATGAGCACCTCGTCGCCTGGGTTCAGGATCGCGGTCAGCGCCAGGTAGAGCGCCTCCGACCCGCCGACGGTGACCAGGGTCTCGGTCTCGGGGTCATACTCCACGCCGTACATCTGAGCCCACTTGTTGACGATGGCCTGGCGCAGCTCCCGGATGCCGGAGTTGGACGTGTAGCGCGTTTCCCCGCGCGTCAGGGAGGCCATGCCGGCCTGGCGGATGACGTCCGGCGTGACGAAATCCGGTTCGCCGATGCCCAGGGAGATCACGTCAGCCATGGTCGCGGCGATGTCGAAGAACTTGCGGATGCCGGAAGGTGGCACCGTTGCCACGCGGCGCGAGATACGATCGGACATGATGAGAATGCCTCCTGTGTGCTAACTCAGAATCTCATTTGCGATTTTCAGCTGCGCTTCGCTCGGATTGGTAACCTCGACGGCCCCACGGCAGACCACCCCGGGGCCGAACAGCACATCGCCTTGCACGGTGAGCCGTGCGCAGTCGATCAGGGAGGGCGGGCCATCGGGGAACCGCGCCTCCATCTGGTCGATCATCTTGTAGAAACGGGGATCCAGCCGGATCACAGGAACCCCCTCCGTGCGGTCGGGATGCACGGTGACCTGCCAGTCCGGGGTCAGGACGTAGGCATCGGACCGCACCGCCAACAGGTCGTCGCAGTTCTTGACGGGCGAGAAGCGCGTGCGCGGCACGCGCAGCGCGCCCGCACCCTCGAACGCGGCAATGGCCGAGCCCATGGCGGTCTCGAGCTGGTATACCTTGGGCGAGTCCGGATCCCGCGGGTCCACCGTCTTGCTGTTGCGGATCATCGGCAGATGGAGCAGGCCGTCCCGCTGCCGCAGCAGCGCGTCGAGCGCGGGCAGGTTGATCCACAGGTTGTTGGTGTTGAAGTAGCGATGTCGCTCGATGTCCTGGAACGCATCGCTGTCCTCCTCGGGGCACTGCGCCGACTCACGCAGCACCAGCCGGCCGTCGCCCGTGCGCCGCGCCAGGTGGCCGCCCTTGCGGTCCGCACCCGTGCGGTCGGCCGCCTCCATCAGGAAGGGCAGGCGCTGATGGACGAAATAGCCCAGCAGCTTGAGGTCCAGCTCCGCGCCCAGGTTGTCGGCATTGGCGACGAAGATGGTCTCGTAGCCGTGGCCGAGCAGCGTCTCCAGCATGCCGCTCGTCACGAGGGCCGCGTAGATGTCGCCGTGGCCCGGCGGGCACCACTCCAGCTCGGGGTCGGCCGGCCAACGGGCCGGCGTGAGGTCCTCCTGGACCACCTTCGGCACCTTGTGCTGCAGGAAATCCAGGGGTATGTCCCGGTGCAGTTCGGGGTAGCGCGCCAGCGCGGCGAGCGAGTCGTCGTGCGTGTTGAAGCTGTTCATCAGCACCAGGGGCACGCCCGCGTGGATCGCCTGCCGCGCGATGATGTCGAGGAAGGTCAGGCCCTCGCGCACCATCAGCAGCGTCTTGGCCCGCTCCAGGCCCATGCCCGTCCCCAAGCCGCCGTTCAGCTTCAGGAGCACGGTCTTGGGCAGCGCCGCGCGGCCAACCTCTGCCAGGTCCGCCGGGAGCTGCTCCAGGTCGGGCAGCGATTCGACCGGCCGGATCTCGCGTTCCGCGATCAGGCCCGTCTCGCCCGCCGCCAGCTGCCCGTAATAATGTCCGAACGAACGGATGACGATCTCCGGCAGCCGCTCCGCAGCCATGCGCTCCTCGAACGGCCCAAAATCACCCTTCACGCGCGCTGTTCCTTCTTTCTCCCTTGCCGCCGTCACCTGCCCCCACCTCCAACCTGCAACCTTCAACCTTCAACCTTCAACCTTCAACCTGCAACCTTCAACCTGCAACCCGCCCCGTCCCCAATCTTCAATCTTCAATTTTCAATCTTCAATCGTCGCCCGTCCCCACCACCGGCCGTCGCAGATGCCACTCCGTCGCCTGCTCGTACGCATGAGCCACCCGGAGGAGGCGCTCCTCCTGCATCGGGCCGGCGATGAGCTGGAGTCCGATCGGCAAGCCCATCGTATCGAACCCGCAGGGCAGCGACATCCCCGGCAGCCCGGCGAGGTTGAGCGACAGGGTGAAGATGTCGGCCAGGTACATGCTGAGCGGATCGTTCGCGCGCTCGCCGATCGGGAAGGCCGTGACCGGGCTGGTGGGACAGGCGATCACGTCCACCTGGGCCAAGGCAGTATCGAAGTCGGCCTTGATCAGCGTGCGGACCTGCTGCGCCTTGAGGTAGTAAGCATCGTAGTAGCCCGCGCTCAGGGCATAGGCGCCCAGCATGATGCGCCGCTTGACCTCAGGCCCGAATCCCTTGCTGCGCGTTTCGAGGTACGTCTCCCACAGCGAGCCGCCCCGCTCGGACAGGCCGTAGCGGATGCCGTCGAAGCGCGCCAGGTTGGCGGAGGCCTCTGCCGACGCGAGCAGATAGTAGACGGGCAGGGCCAGGTCGGTGTGCGGCAGGGAGATCGGGTGCACCTCCGCGCCCAACCCCTCCAGCACCCCGACCGCTTTATGCACCGCGGCCTCGACCTCGGCCTGCATGCCGGGGATGAAATACTCGCCGGGCACCCCCACCCGCACGCCCGCGAGCGGCCGGGAGGACGCGGCCGGCGCCTGCAGGGGGGCGCGATAGTCCGGCACGGGCGCGCTGGCGCTGGTGCTGTCGTGCGGGTCCGATCCGGCGATCGCGGCCAGCATGAGGGCCGCGTCCGTCACGTCCTTGGCGAGCGGCCCGATCTGGTCGAAGGACGACG
>CAZMIS010000403.1:0-4066 GCA_964566325.1 uncultured Anaerolineales bacterium | reverse complement strand
AGTACATCAGCCACTTCCCCAAGAGGATCTGATCTGGTCGTATGGCTCGGGCTATGGCGGCAACGCGCTGCTGGGCAAGAAGTGCCTCGCCCTGCGCATTGCCTCCGCGATGGCGCACCGGGAAGGCTGGATGGCCGAACACATGCTGATCCTGCGTCTGATCAGCCCTGAGGGCAAGCGGTACCACATCGCGGCCGCGTTCCCCTCGGCCTGCGGCAAGACGAATCTGGCCATGATCCAGCCGACGGTGCCTGGCTGGCGCGCTGAGACGATCGGGGATGATATCGCCTGGATGAAGATCGGGCCGGATGGCCGGCTGTACGCCATCAACCCCGAAGCGGGCTTCTTCGGCGTGGCCCCGGGTACGTCCTACCAATCCAACCCGGTGGCCATGGACACGGTGCGGGAGAACGTCATCTTCACGAACTGCGCCCTGACCGACGAGGGGGACATCTGGTGGGAGGGCATGGGAGTTCCTGCGCCCGAGCATGCGATCGACTGGAAGGGCAGGGATTGGACGCCGGGCTCGAAGGAGCCGGCTGCGCATCCGAACGCGCGCTTCACCGTGCCGGCGAGGCAGTGCCCGTCCATCAGTGCAGACTGGGAGAGCCCGGAAGGCGTCCCGATCGACATCTTCCTGTTCGGCGGCCGCCGCGCGGGGGTCGTGCCCCTCGTGACAGAGGCCTATGACTGGGATCACGGTGTCTTCCTCGGCGCGACCGCCTCGTCGGAGACCACCGCGGCGAACATCGGCGCAGTGGGCAACCTGCGCCGGGATCCGTTTGCGATGACGCCATTCTGCGGCTACAACATGGGCGACTACTTCGGCCACTGGCTGGCGATGGGCGACCGGCTGGGTGACAAGGCGCCGCGCATCTTCTACGTGAACTGGTTCCGCAAGTCGCCCGAGGGCAAGTGGCTGTGGCCGGGTTACGGCGACAACAGCCGCGTGCTGAAGTGGATGTGCGACCGGCTCGAGGGCAAGGTCGACGCGCGCGAGACAGCGATCGGCCGGCTTCCGCGTGAGGAGGACCTGGACCTCGCCGGACTGGATATCTCGGGCGAGCGTGTGGAGCAGTTGCTCCACGTGGATCTGCCGGCCTGGCGCGCAGAGGTAGCTGACATCGAGCGGCACTTCGCCCAGTTCGGCGATCGGCTGCCCGATCGCATGCGCCAGCAGCTGGTCCACCTCGTGCAGCGGCTCAGCACAGGCGCGGACGGCGGCGCCTGATACCGGGCTGGCGACGGACGGGGCGCCGGCAAGGGCGAGTTCCGAGGGTTAGTGCGCAGTTACCGTTACTACGACGTGATCATGGCCTGCTTTGTCGCAGTGCTGTTGATCAGCAACATCGCCTCATCGGCTAAGATCATCGATTGGGGCGTGGAGGTTGCCGGGCTCAGGCTGGCGTTCGACGCCGGCACCCTGCTGTTTCCGATCAGCTATATCTTCGGCGACATTCTCACCGAGGTCTACGGCTATGCTTACGGGCGGCGGGTGATCTGGGCGGGCTTCGCGATGGCTGCGCTCATGGGCGCGACGTTCTGGATCATCGGCCGGCTGCCGGGTGAGGCAGTCTGGCAGTCGTCCGTCGGGTCGGGGGCGTACGATGCGATTCTCGGTGGGGTGAGCCACGGCGGCATCATCGTAGCCAGCCTCGTGGCTTACGTCGCCGGCGAATTCAGCAACTCGTTCATCCTGGCGCAGCTGAAGATCGCCACGCGCGGCAGGTTCCTGTGGCTGAGAACGATCGGCTCGACGCTGGTGGGGCAGGGAATCGATACGGCGCTGTTCGTGCTGATTGCGGCAGCACTTGGCGTGTTTCCTTGGGTGTCGGCGCTGAGCATCATCGTGGCCAACTACATCTTCAAGGTCGCGATCGAGGCCTTGTTCACGCCGGTCACCTATCGGGTTGTCGGCGCGCTGAAACGCCGTGAGGCAGTCGATTTCTACGACGTGGACACCAATTTCAATCCATTCAGGTTGGGTGCATGAATGATCCCGAACCGGCAGCTACCAATGGGGCCGATCCTGGCGCTTTGACGGGCGAACCAGCGCATCGGGAAGATTATCGCGCGGGCTTTGTTGCGGTCGTGGGCAGGCCGAACGTGGGTAAGTCGACGCTCATCAACGCGCTGCTGGGACAGAAGATCAGCATCGTGTCGCCCAAGCCGCAGACGACCCGGAACCGGCTGCTCGGCATCCTGACCCGGCCCGACGCCCAGCTCATCTTCCTGGATACACCGGGCATCCACCTGCCGCTGCACAAACTGGGGGAGGTCATGGTCGAGACCGCCGCAGCAGCGCTCCCGGATGCCGATGCGTTGCTGTGGGTCGTCGATGCGACCGGCTCGCCAAATGACGAGGATTGGAAGGTTGCCAGCATCATCGCCCAGGCGCGGACGCGGCCGCCACTCATCCTCGCGCTCAACAAGATTGACCGGCTGGGAGAGGGGATCAAACCGGGCGACAAGCGGTGCCAGGAATATTCATCGTTGGCGCCGTTTGGCGAAGTGGCCCTGATCTCCGCGGTGCGCGGGGATGGGCTGCCCGAGCTGGCCGATCGTCTGTCCGCGCTGATGCCGCTCAGCCCGGCGCTCTTTCCCGAAGACCAGGTCACCGATCAACAGGTTCGCTTCATGGCGGGTGAACTCGTCCGCGAGCAGGTGCTCCTGCACCTGCGTGATGAAGTGCCGCACGCCGTGGCGGTGCTCGTCGACGAATTCTCGGAGCGCGACAACGGCATGACGTACATTTCGGCGGTCGTTTACGTCGAGCGCCCCACGCAGAAGATGATTATCCTGGGCAAAGATGGTACGATGATCAAGAAGATCGGGCAGTCTGCGCGTCATCAGATCGAAGAGCTGCTCGAAACGCGCGTCTTCCTGGAACTCTGGGTCAAAGTGCGTCCGAAGTGGCGCACCGATGAAGAGGAACTGCGCCGCCTGGGCTATCCCATGCCCAAGAAGAAGCAGCCGCGGCGGCGCACGGCAGGTCGCAATCCATCCCGTGCGTGACTCGCACGATCGCCATTTTTCACTCGCAAGGAGGCATATCCCATGTTCGTCGGTGAACGGATGACCCGCAACCCTGTGACCATTCTCGAGACGGCAAGCATTGACGATGGCTTGCACCTGATGCGCGAACGCAAAGTCCGCCGCCTGCCCGTGCTCGATGCGTCCGGCAAGATGGTCGGCATCGTCTCGGACAAGGACCTGTTGCACGCCGCGCCATCGCCGGCCACGTCCTTGAGCGTGCACGAGTTGCACTACCTGTTGGCCAAGCTGATGGTCAAGAACGTCATGTCCAGCCCTGTCATCACGGTCGGGGCCGACACGCCGCTCGAGGAAGCCGCGCGCGTCATGGCGGACAACAAGATCGGCGGGTTGCCCGTGCTCGAGGGCGATCAGCTGGTGGGGATCATTACCGAGACGGACGTTTTCAAGGTCCTGACCGAGGTGCTCGGCGCCCGCGAGCCAGGGCTGCGGATCACTTTGGGCGTAAAGGATGCCAAGGGCGTGCTGGCGCGGATCACGGATGTGTTGGCCAAGCTCGGCGCCAACATCTCGGCCCTCGTCGCCTACAGCGGCAGACAGCCCGGCGAGCGCTTCCTCATGGTCAAGCTCAGCGATGTGGATGCTGCCGCGGTGAAAGATGCTCTCGCGGGCCTGGACGTTCAGGTGGTGGACTTCCGGGGCCAGTAGGGCTCACCGACCGGCTCTGTGAAGCGGAATCCAGCGGGGGCGCCACACGGCGCCCCCGGTGGGACGCGCGGAGAAGAAGATGCAAGAATACCTGGCGCTGATGCGCCGGATCCTCGAAGACGGTGTGGACAAAAGCGATCGCACCGGTACGGGCACGCGATCGGTGTTCGGGCATCAGATGCGCTTCGATCTCTCGTCGGGCTTCCCGCTGCTGACCACGAAGAAGCTGCATACCCGGTCGATCATCTACGAGCTGTTGTGGTTCATCAACGGAGACACCAACGTACGCTGGCTTCAGGGGCACGGCGTGCGTATCTGGGACGAGTGGGCCGATCAGGATGGTGACCTGGGCCCCGTGTACGGC
>CAZMIS010000402.1:0-4076 GCA_964566325.1 uncultured Anaerolineales bacterium | reverse complement strand
TCTCGTCCACGTTGAGCTTCCCCACCAGGGCGCGACCTGCGAATTCTTTGGCCAACGCCGCGACGTGGGGGGCGATCATCTTGCAGGGCCCACACCAGACGGCCCAGAAATCGACCAGCACCGGCACATTGCTCGTGCGGATCGTCTGCTCGAAGTTGGCGTCCGTGAAAACCACCGGCTCCCCGGCGCTGCCCTGGGTAGGTTGGGATGCGCCGGCACGTGCTCCGGCGTCCGGACGAGGCGCAGGGCCCGCCTGGCCCGCCGCGGGCGTGCTCGGCCCCGCGGGCGGCGCCGGCCGGGCGCCACGGCCTCCCAGGTGATCGAGCCAGGCCACCAGGTCGCGCTCAGCCGCAGCCCCTGCGCCGCGCGCCACCTCCTTACCGTTCACGAAAAACACCAGCCCGGGATAGTGCGAGATCCCATACTGCCGGGCCAGGCCGGCCTCCTCATCCGCGTTTACCTTGACCACCAGCGCCCGGCCGGCGTAGCTCTTCGCCAGCCGGTCCAGGACGGGATTGAGTTGCTCGCAATGCGGGCAGTTGCGCCGCCAGAAGACGCTCAGCACGGGCAGTCCCGCGTTCAGGACGCGTGCGAAGTTAGCCTCGTTGCTGTGTACCGGAGCATCAATGGCCATGTTTCCTCCCGAGTAATCTCATCAACACAACTGCAATCAACAACAGTCCAGCCGTCGCGGCGGCAAGCAGCCAGCCGAACTGCCAGGTGCGCGGCACGAAGCGCAGTTCCACCGTGTGCTCGCCGCCCGGCACGGACACTGCCTGGAAGAGGTAGTTGGCGCGCCACGGCGTGCCGTCAGATCGTTCGTCGATCCGCACCTGCCAGCCCGGGTACCACACCTGGCTGACGAACACCAGCGCATCGCCGTCCGTGTTCGTGCGGAAGGCGAGGCGGTTGGGTGCGATGTGCAGGTCCGTCACCGTCCCCGAACCACCCGCAGGAACAGCCTGGCCTGCCTCGGCGAGCACCACAGCCGTTGCGGCCGGGTCGTAGCCGGGGGCCAGCATGGCCGCGAGCACGGCATCCTGCGTCTCCTGAACCTGCACCATGGGGACAATGAACGCGCGGGGCAGCGCGCGGCGGTTCTCGTAGACGTTGAGCTGCGGGTCGCCGTCGAAGGCCAGGGCGAACTTCTCCCAGTCCAGCGCGACGTCCTTCGCACCCAGCACGTACCGCACATTCAGCAGGTCGTACAGTGGCGTGGAGCGAGAACCCAGTGCCTCCCAGTAGCGCTCGAAGTCGGCCAGCACCAGGGGATTGGCAATGCCGTTGACGTCTTCGAGCCCATACAGCAGCGCGGTGTCGGGCTGCCACAGCGCAGCGATCTGCGTCCGGCTGTCGATGCGATAGGGGCCCGGCTGGCCCGCGAGATACGCGGCGATGGCGGGATGGTCGAAGGCCTGGCTGGGATCACGTTCGCCCAGATCCTGGTACGCGCCCAGGCTCGCCAGGTCGGCGAAGATCAACGCGACCGCGAGCCCTCCCAGGGTCGTGAGGCGGCCCGCCTCGCGCAGCCGCGCCCAGAGCCACGCGGTGCTGGCGGCCAGCAGGAGGGCGAAGGAGACCACCGCGATGAGCGTGATCGACACGCGCGTCACGATCGCCCCATCGCGGTCCTGCACGAGCAGGAGCGCGAAGTAGGCGAGGGGCAGGACAATGCCGAAGACCCCGGCCATGATGCGCACCAGTCCCCGCACCACCCGTCCGAGCGTGGCTTGCTGGTCTGCGGTCAGGGGGCGCAGCAGGAGGTCCAGGCCGTACGCGGCCAGCGCTGCAAGCGCGAAATCGGTCACCACGATCATCCGGGCCGGCGCGCGCAGCTGGCCCAGCCCGGGCAACAACGTCAGCCACCCGTGGGGGATGGCGTAGATGCCCAGGGCCATGGCGAAGCTGCCCACCGCCAGCCACGCCATGGGCCAGATGTAACGGCCATGCTCGCGGCGGCGCAGCAAGACGCCCACCCCCACGAGAACCAGGGGCAAGATGCCCAGGTAGCCCACCTCCACGCGCGGCCAGGCGCCCCAGTGGAACTGGGGGCCGCGGCCGAAGAAACCCGGCACAAGCCAGCCGATCAGTTGCGCGGGAGAGAGCGAATAGCCGGCCGCCTCGGTGTACGTCCAGGCGGCACGACCGCTGCGACCGGCCAACTCCAGCGCCGGCAGCAGGATCGGGCCGAGCAGCAGGAACGTGACGAGCCCGGTCACGACGAGCGTTGCGAAGGCACACCCCATCTGCACGGCCCGGAGATGGGCGCGGCGGAGATAGACCCAGAGCGCCGTGTAGCCGGCCAGGGTGAGCGCGATGAAGAGCGTGGCCTGAATGTGGCCGGCCAACGAGCCCACGGCCAGCAGGATGCCCGGCAGCGCCGCTCGGAGAACGAACCCGAGCCAGTCGGGCCGCTCGCGCTGGGCCAACTCTGCCGAGGCAGACAGCCGGCGGAGAGCGGCGGAGTAGGCCCAGAACACCCAGGGCAGCCAGCTGAGCACCGCGTTCAGGTTCAGATTCCCGAAATGCGTGATGAACGCGTCGGAAAACATGAAGGCCAGGCCGCCGCCGAGCGCGGCAATACGCCGCAGCCCGCAGCAGTGCGAGAGGAAGAGATACATGCCTGCGCCTGCGAACCACAGGTGCGCCATGCTCATGCCCTGCAGGGCCGCATAGGAGAAATCGGGATCGATCAGGAACAGCAGCAGGTTGGGCGGATAGAGGAAGCCTGCCTGGATGTCGCCGGCGTGCGGCGCGCCGCCATAGACGTGCCCGTTCCACAGGGGCCAGGCGCCCTGTGCGAGAGACGACGCAGCGTACCGGTAGGTCGGAAAAACAAAGGAGACCAGGTCCCCACCGTCCGCCGGCATCCAGTTCTGCCCCGCCACCACGCGCCAGAAGAAGCCCAGCACGGCCAGCGCCAACACGGCCAGCATGGCGAGGTCCAGGTGCCAGGGGGCCTGCCAGCGGCGGCTGCGATAGAGCCAGCGGGATAGGACGATGAGGGCGGTCCAGATGATGGCCAGGACGATCCAGACCATGATAAGATGATTCCTCTCCAGCGACGCGTCTTTCCCGATGATAACACATTCCGGGCGAAAGACGGATAAACGTGTCTTGTTGTATGGGCGCCCGTCGCGGCGTTTGATCCCCGCGCCAACCTGGAGTATGATGGCGACCTGAATCCGCACCGGAGACTTGCCGCATGACCCTTCCGACACGCCGTTTCTGGCAGTTGATCGCACTGTGCGCCGTCCTGGCCGCCATCATCCTGCTCATCATGCCCCTGGAAAAGACGCTCGGCCAGGTCATCAAGATCGTGTATCTCCACGGCGCCTTGAGCCGCGCGGGGATGCTCGGCATGTTCGCGGCCGGCGTGACCGGGGTGCTGCACCTGCTGACACGGCGCCCCGCCCTGGCGCGCTGGACCACCGGCTTTCTGCTGAGCGGCTGGGGCTTCTGGATCGCGCACTTCATCGTCAGCATGCCGGCCACACGCCTGACCTGGGGACCCTGGATCGCCTGGGGCGAGCCCCGCGTCACGATGACGCTGCAGCTGGCTGCGGCCGGACTGATTGTGCTGCTGGTATCCCGGATGGTGGGAGACGCTCGCTTCACCTCCGCGGCTGCGGCCGGGCTGGCCGTCGCCGTTGCCTGGATGGCCGGCGGCACCGGGGTGATCCGCCACCCGCTGGATCCGATCGGGACCTCCCCCTCGGCCACCTTCCAGTTGATCTACCTTCTCTTGTTGATCCCGGTGGTGGCCGCGATGGTCCTCGTGGCAGGGCGCTGCGCGAAGGAGAGACAAAGTGAAGCTGGTTAGTGTCGAACAGATGCGTGACCTGGAACGGCAGGCCGATGCCGCGGGTCACTCGTATGCCGAGATGATGGAACAAGCCGGCTTCATGGTGTCCGGGTTTGCCGGCGCGTTGCTGGCCGGAGGCGAGACTCGACACGCCCTGGTGCTCGTGGGGCCCGGCAACAACGGCGGCGACGGACTCGTCGCTGCGCACTACCTGCGGGAAGTCGACTGCGACATCACCTTGTACATCTGGCGCCGCGATATCAAGGGTGAC
>CAZMIS010000401.1:0-4124 GCA_964566325.1 uncultured Anaerolineales bacterium | reverse complement strand
CACTGCCGCGCCCTCCGTGGCGACGGTGTTCGACGACAGCCTGGAGTTCCACGTGGTGCTGCCCACGCTGGGCATCGCACACCCGAGCGGGTACCCCCTCTACACGCTGCTCGGATGGTTGGTGAGCGCGCTGCCCTTCGGGCCGGACCCGGCCGGCCGGCTGAACATGCTGTCGGCGATCCTGGCAGCCGCAGCTGTCGGCATCTTCTTCCTGGTGGCGCGACGCTTCTCCGGGAGCCGGCCCGCGGCCGCGATCGCGACGGCCATCTTCGCCCTGTCGCCCACCTGGTGTTCGCAGGCGACGATCGCCGAGGTGTACGCGCTCCACGGGCTGCTCGTGGCGCTCTTCCTGCTCATGCTGCTGCGCTGGGAAGAGGACCGGCTGGCTGGCGGATCGGATCGTTTCCTGCGGGCCGCGGCCCTCGTCTGCGGCCTGGGCCTGGCGCACCACCGCATGATCGCGCTCCTGGTTCCCGCTGCGCTCGTGTTCATCTTCTGGACGGACAGGCGGCTCCTGCGGGAGCCCAGGCGGTGGATCGCGCCGATCCTGCTGGGCCTGGCGCCTCTGCTGCTCTACCTGTATCTCCCCCTCCGCGGCCAGGCCGTCACCTCCCTCGACGGCACGTACGGGCCCACGCTGCGGGGCACGGTGGACTGGATCCTGGCCTCGGGCTACCGCGTGTTCATCACGGGCAATCCCTTCAACATCGAGCGCGGCTGGAGCGACTATGCAGCACTCCTGCTGAATGAGTTGGGCGCGTTGACGGTGATCGCGGCCCTCATGGGCCTCGTCACGGCATTTCGCCTGCAGGCGCGGCGGGCTACGTTCCTGCTCCTGGCCACGTTGACGCAGATCGGGTTCGGGACGATCTACAAGGTCCAGGACATTGCCGTGTTCTTCATCCCGGCCTTTATGCTCGTGTGCATCTGGGCTGCGTGGGGGCTGACGCCGTATGTCGACCTGTTGACGCAGCGCGCGTCCACGACCGGTGCGGGATTGCACGTGTCCCGGCGCCTCAGGCCGGCGGTGATCGCGGCGTTCCTGCTGCCTGTCTTCGTCGTGATGTTGTTCGAGCCGGTGCGCGATGCAGTGCGGGAATGGCCGCAGCGCGACCGCAGTTCAGCCTGGTCGACCTACCACATGGGGCGCGACATGGTGGAGAGCGCAGCGAATGGCGGCCGGATCGTGGGGCTGGGCGGCGAAGTGACGCTGGTGCGCTACTTCCGCGACGTGCTGGGCCAGCGGCCCGACCTGCAGGTCACGCGCGCGGACGCAGAGGCGGACCGGGAGGCTGCGGTGGAGGCGGCATTGGCCGCGGGCGAGCCGGTGTACCTGACGCGCGAGCTGGCCGGCGCGGCGCAGCGCTACAGCCTCGACGCAGCAGGTCCGCTGATCCGGGTCAGCCCCAAGGCCGCGCCCGGCCCCGCACCCGAGGGCGCGCAGCCTGTCGGCGCGGGCGTCGTGCTGCTGCGGGGCGAGGTGCTGGCCGGCAGGCCGGCCGAGCGCACCGCGCGCGTGAGCCTGGCCTGGGCGGCCGCGGGGCCCATCACCGAGGAGCTGAAGGTGTCGGCCCGGCTGATGAACGAGGGCGGCGAGGCGGTTGCCACGGTGGATACGGTCCCCGTTCGCTTCGCTTATCCCACCACGGCCTGGGTGCCCGGCGAGACGGTCGAGGACGTGATCGACCTCCCCCTGCGTCCGGAGGACCCCGCGTGCGGCTACACCGTGCTCGTCATCCTTTATCGGGCCGCGGACGCGGGCGAGGTGGGCCGGGCCACGCTCCCCGCCGGGTGTGTCGGGAACTAGCCGTTCAGCACGGCCAGGATCTCGTCCCGCAGGCAGCCGTTCGTCGCCAGGCCTTCCCCCGCGTAGTTCGTCGGATGGCCGTGCCAGTCGCCGAAGTAGCCGCCGGCCTCCTGCAGGATGGGAACGAACGGCCCGCAGTCCCACGGGTTCATGATCGGGTCGAGCATGGCTTCGAGGCGGCCCGTCGCGACCAGCAGGTAACCATAGGCATCGGTCCAGCCCGCACGCACGTACACCCGCCGGCTGAGGCGGTCCCACGCGTGCTGCTTGCCGTATGCCTCGAACGAGCCGGGGTCCGTGCACGAGATGTAGGCGCGCGAAAGGTCCGCAACCTCCGACACGTGCGCCGGCCGGCCGTTCCAGGTGCATCCCTCTCCCGTGGCTGCTGCGAGCAGCTCGTCCGTGCCCGGGTAGTAGGCCGCGCCCACCGTGGGAACCCCGTCGATCTCCACCCCAAGCAGCACCGCGTAGAGCGGCACCCCGCGGATGAACGACTTCGTGCCGTCGATCGGGTCGATGAGCCAGCGGACGCTGGCGCCGGCGCGCTCGCTCGCGCCGAACTCCTCGCCCACGATCGCGTGATGGGGGTAGCGCTTCTCGATCCTGCCCCGGATGAACTCCTCCGCCAGCCGATCGGCCACCGTGACGGGCGAGTCGTCGGCCTTGAAGTCGGGGCGCACCCCGGTGCCGAAATAGCCGAGGGTCATGCGGCCGGCTAACGCGGCCGTCTCGGCCGCAAAGCACATGAGATCGCGCAGATCGCCGGGCATTATCTCCTCCTGTTTGTTCTGCAGTATAGCACGGTTCACGTGCAGCCTCGATGCCGCGCGCGGCATATTCTCAATTTGCACTCCACAAAATAGTATGGTACAAAACTGGTAATTGATAGTTATCCGCGGTCGATACAACTCGAGTAGCCTGCTCCCACAAGCAAACGCCTCGTTAGTCTTCGCATCCTCGGATCACTCAAGAGAACAACATTTTTCACCCAACAGGAGTTAGTGAGACTAACATGGCAGATCAGACCCTTACTTGCACGGACTGCGGCGCGCAGTTCACGTTCACCGAGAGCGAGCAGGAATTCTATCAGTCCAAGGGCTTCAGCACCCCGGGCCGTTGCCCGTCGTGCCGCGCGGCCCGCAAGGCTGCACGCAATGCCGGTGGCTACGGTGGGAGCAGCTACGGCAGTGGCGGTGGATATGGCGGCGAACGCCAGATGTACCCGGCGGTTTGCGCCCAGTGTGGCAAGCAGACCGAAGTTCCGTTCCAGCCCCGTGGCGATCGCCCGGTCTACTGCTCGGACTGCTTCCGCAGCCAGGGCGGCGGCGGCGGTGGTTACGGCGGTGGCGGCCGCTCCAGCGGCGGTGGTTACGGTGGCGGCGGGCGCTCCAGCGGCGGCCGCTCCGGTGGTGGACGCTCCGATCGCGATCGCGGCGGGCGCTACTAGATCGTAGCCCGACACTCAGCTTACTGAGTCACTGAGACCAGGCCTCCGTCAGGGGGCCTGGTTTTTTGCCGTCTACGCAACCCCCGCAGCCAAACTGCCACGCAGCTTCCAGACAGATCAGGCTGTGCCGGTTACACTGCAAGCATACGGCGCACGGCACGTGCGGTGCAACGACATAGAAGGAGACCATATATGCCAGTTCGAAAAGCTCAAGCAGTTTGGAAAGGTGATTTGTTGAAGGGCCACGGCAAGATGGCCTTCGGCAGCGGCGCATTCGAGGGCCAGTATTCGTTTTCGTCCCGGTTCGAAGAGGGCGTGGGCACGAATCCTGAAGAGCTGATTGCAGCAGCGCACGCGGGCTGCTTCTCGATGGCATTCTCCAACGTGCTGGCAAAGGCCGGCTTCACGCCCGAGCGCGTCGAAACCACGGCCAAAGTGCGGCTGGAGAAGCTCCCCGAGGGCTTCAAGATCACCCGCATCGATCTCGAGACCGTGGGCGACGTCCCGAACATCTCTGAGGCGCAGTTCATGGAGCTGGCAGAGGGCGCCAAGAAGGGCTGCCCTGTGTCGCAACTGCTGACGGGTGCAGAGATCACGCTCCAGGCGACGCTCAAGCAGTAAACCAAGATCGCGGGCCGCAGTTCGGTCCGCTCGTCGTGGCATTGAAGCCAGGCCCACCACGGGCCTGGCTTTTTGTGGAGACTTAGCGATTCGTGAAACTACGTGTACTGACCTTTAACACCTGGGGTGTGCCCCTCTTCTCGAAGGACCGCGCCGCGCGCATGCGCGCAATCGGCCGTGCGTTGGGCCACATGGACGTCGACGTGGTCGGCTTGCAGGAAGTGTTCTATGCAAGGGACCGCCAGCTGA
>CAZMIS010000400.1:0-4125 GCA_964566325.1 uncultured Anaerolineales bacterium | reverse complement strand
GAGATGAATCAACCCAACGGACCAGCAATGCATCGCCGTCGCGCACCAGCGGCGCCATGCTGTTGCCGCGCGCCCGAAACCGCACGCCAACCCCTGCCTTCAGGAGGTCTGCGCTCAACTCCGCAAACGCAGCCGTGGCGCAGTCGATGCTGTCGATCGCGACCGTCAGCATCGACTGCCCTCCCGGCACTGGGCCGGGACGCTCCATTACTCGGTCTGTCCTTCTGCGGGCAGTGGGCTCAGTTGGTCCGGCGATGCAGAGACTTCGGGACCGCTATCACGCACCTTTGCCATGGGCCGCCGCACCATGAGGGGGCCATGCAGCTCAGTGTTGCCACGGATGTCCAGGTCTTCCAGCCAGTAGTAGACCGCCCGGCTTTTCAGATTTGCATTCGAGTCATTGTAGGTGTAAACGGCGCCGAAGGGGCTGCCGGGCGCCACCTTGCTGGAGATCAGCTCTGCATTGACCCTGGCGCCGGGTGCGTCCGCCGTCTCGGAGCGGTACAGGTTGAAGCCCACGTTCTCGGTTTCGGTTGCCGTTTCCCACACTAAGGTAACCTCTGGCCGGTCCTTCGACAGCTTTGCGGAGAACGACGTCAACTCGACGGACGTGGGCTGCCAGGCCGTCACCACCGCCCAGAGGCAGGCGTTGTTGGCGATGCCCTCCCGGGTGAGATAGCTGTTCTGAAGGGCATCCGGGTCGTAGGTCTGGCTCGCGCAGCTCCGATTCGTTGCGTTGTCCTGGAAGCCCAGCAGCGCGATGGTCCATATGCCCTGGCTCTCGGCCGGCTCGTTCGCGTCATCGCAGGTGAAGGTGTACGTTCCGGGCGCGAATTCGATCCGGGTGCGGTCGGCGCAGCCGTTGCTGTTGATGCCGCTGCCCTGGAACGGACAGAGGCTGTCCGTGCCGTTCGTGAACTTGCAGTAGTAGCAGGTATCGTCAAAGCACTCATTATCGCTGGCGCAGAAGCCGCCATTGTAGTACGGATTGCTCTGCACGTTGGTCCCGCTGTTGGGCGTTTCCTGGAAGTAGACCCGGTAGGTGAAGCTGATGGTCGAACCCTCGTTGGGCGACTGCCCGTTGCCGCAGGTGATGCCGCCCACATTGAAGCCGATGTCAGCCCACTCGAGGGCGTTCTGCCTATAATCGCTGAAAGTGGTGATCGGGTTGTTGTAGTGCGTGAAGCGCCCGAGCCAGAAGGGCTCGCCGCCGAAGGTCGTGGGTAGGACGATGCCGATGCCTTCCCGCCCGTCGAAGCCCAGTCCGCTCTGGTCGGCTATCGGCGTATTGGTGCAGGGACTGAAGGAGGCAGTGGTCCCATACCTAATCTGGTTCTCGTCGGCCTGGATCGGCGCCCCCTGATAGGTCGGATCGTAGTTGCTCCACGAGGTGGGGTTGCCGGTGGTGCTGTTGGCCGTCGCCCAGCGGGAGCAGCGGGCGCCGCCATCCCACCAATCCGTGCTGCTGGTCTCGGGCGTATCCTCGATGTACTCCCAAACCCCGTCCACGTTGCCCATGCTCAGCGCGGCCGCGACGCCTGCCAGCGCCAGCAGCAGGACGACCGCCACCGCTGTCGATAGATATCTGCGCTTCTTCATCAGTTCCTTCTCCTTTTGCTCGTGGCGGCATGTCGCCGCCGCACCTATGATTTCGCGCTGTCCGATCACGGTCTCAAGTTCGATTCGTCCATAGGCCGCCCTCCCACGGGGGGGCGCCGTCCTGCAGCCCGACGCGGGGTGGCTCGATGTGCTGCGGGCACGCAGGCTCGCGCGCCGGTTCACCAAGCATATCATTGCACACGAAGTTTGCAATGAACATTACCATGCTTAACCCCATTGCGCAAATGATGGGTGAGGCAAATGGCGGCTGCGGACTATGGGCGGGCATGACAGAGGCCCCGTGCGCTCGTTGTGGCGCACGGGGCCTCTGCGACTGTCTACCTGCTGGTCAGGCCCGCGTTCCTACTCGGCGATGATCTTCACATCGTCGACCGCGGCCTCCACCATGCTGGCGGAGCCGCTATCGGCCGCCTCGATCAGCAGGTAGACGGTCTGGCCGGCAAAGGCGTCCAGACTGCCGCTGAAGATTGCCCAGGCGGCATCGTCATCGTCAGCAGCACCAAGCTCCTCGAAAATCGTCGCGGTCGTTGCGCCGACCACCACCTTGACGCGCAGGTAATCGGCGCTGGACGAATTGGCCAGGTGCGCCAGGTAATAGCTGAACGATAGCATCAGCCCGCGGCCACTCGGCAGCGTGATGGCCGGGGAGCGCATAGTGGTCACACCTCCGTCGATGTCATAGCTGCCCACGCCGGTGCCGGCCAGTGGGCCGGTGACCAGGTCGTAGCTGCCGCTCACCGTCGTGCCCAGCTGTTTCGGTCCATCGGAAGTGGTGCCCTGGGGATTGGCTCGCTCCCACAGGCCCGTCGTCGCTGTGTCAGTGCCGTTCGGGTCACGCGTCCAGCCAAGGTCAGACTCGAAATCATCTGAGAAGACGGTGGCCGGACCGGTCGGCGTCACTGTGATGCTCACCTCGGCCGGCGCGGAGGAGATGAGGCCGTCGTTGCTTACAAAGGTGAAGGTGTCCGTCCCGCCATAGCCAGATGCAGGTGAGTAGGTCAGGTTCGGCGCCGACCCGGTCAGCGTGCCGTGGCTGGGCCCGGCATTCACCTGGAAGGTAATGGCATCGCCGTCCGGATCCGTTCCGGTCAACGTAATGCCAAGCGGCGTATCCTGAAGGGTCGTCACGGCCTGCGCGTCGGCAGTCGGCGGCCGGTTTGCACCGGTAACCTCGATCCGCACGTCGTCAACCGCCGCCTCCACCAGACTGGCGCCGGCGTTGTCCGCCGCCTGGATCAGCAAATAGATCGTCTGTCCGGCAAAGGCGCTGAGGTCGCCGCTGAAGCTGGCCCAGGCTGCATCGTCGTCGTTCGCCGCGCCCAGCTCCTCCAGTAAGGTGGCGGTGGGTGTTCGCCCCACCACGCTGACCCGAAGATAGTCTGCACTCGACGAGTTGCTCGCGTGAGCAAGATAGTAGCTGAAGGTCAAGCTTAGCGTCTTGCCGGCCGGCAACGTGATGGCCGGGGAGCGGACGCTGGTTACCCCCCAGTCGACGTCGTAGCTGCCGGCATTGTAGCCGGCGAGAGGGCCTGTGACCAGGTCGCGCCTTCCACTGACCGGCGTGCCGAGTTGCTTCGGTCCGCTCTGGTTGGTGTCCTGCGGGTCGGCTCGCTCCCAACGGCCCGAGCCGGCATCGTCGTCGCCGTTCGGATTGCGAATCCAGCCCAAATCGGTCTCAAAGTCGTCGAAGAAGACGACCGGATTGGTGGATTCCACGGTGATGCTGACCAGGGCCGGGTCGGAATTCAACTCGCCGTCACTGATAACAAACGTGAAACTGTCCGATCCAGCATAGCCTGTTGGCGGCGCATAGATCAGTTGAGGCAGCGCGCCGCTCAGTATGCCCACGCTTGGCGGTGTGACGATCGCGTAGGTCCAATTTTCCGGGCCTGACTCCTGATCGACTCCCGACAGGGTGATGGCCACCGGCGTATCCTGCCAGGTCTGCACCGATTGTGGGGTTGCCACGGGCGCGTCGTTGACCGGGTTGATGGTGACGCTCACCGTCGCCGGTTCGGAAGTGTGCTCCCCGTCGCTCACCACAAACTCGAAACTATCGCGGCCATTGGTGTTCGGATCGGGCGTATAGACCAGGTTCGGTGCTGTCCCTCCTAGAAGTCCGATATTCGGAACGCGAGTGACCGTGTAGGACAGCGTGTCGTTGTTCGGGTCACTGCCGCTGAGCGTAATGGCGGTCGCTTCCTCCTCGTTGATCGTGACAGACTGCGGATTGGCCGTGGGCGGCTTGTTCCCGGCCACGGTCACATCTAAGAAGGCGGCGCTGAAGGCACCCCAGTTCCCCGCGGCGTCCTGGCCGCGGACGAACAGCAGGTGCCGGCCCGGCGTCAGGCCGGACGTGTTTACGGTGGCGGTCACGTTCTCGGCGGTGCTGCTGAAGCTGCCATCGCTGGCCGTCATGGCGTGCGCCGTCCCACCCTGCCAGGGCGGGGTGTCGATGTAGTACTCGGCGGCGGCGATGGTTTGTTTCGGCTCGCTGCCATTGTT
>CAZMIS010000399.1:0-4152 GCA_964566325.1 uncultured Anaerolineales bacterium | reverse complement strand
CCTAAGATGTAGGGACCCCCTGAGCATGAAGGAATCACAATGATGATGCGTCGCATGATGCGGAGCTGGGCGGTCGTGCTCCCGACCGCCCTGATTCTTGTCCTGGCCCTCACGTTGACCAGCACGACGAATGCAGCACCGGCCACCGCAGCCGGGAACGCGCCGGGACAGAGCCCGGCCGCACAAACCGCCACTCCCGAATGTAAGAGCTGCCACGAAGCAGCCCACGCAGATTGGCTCACCAGCACCCACGCGAATGCGGGGGGCACGTGTGAGTCTTGCCACGGCGAGTACAAGGAAGGCCATCCCGCCGGCGAGACCATGGTTTTGCCGATGGAGTCGGACACCTGCCGCGAGTGCCACACGGGCGCATTCGCGCAATGGGACGAGAGCGCGCATGCCGATAAGGGCATCGACTGCTTTGATTGCCACCAATCGCACACGCAAGGCCTGCGCACGGGGAACGAGCACACGCTCTGCGCCTCTTGCCACGATAGCGAAGAGATGGACCTGGCGCACGCCACCCACGGCCTCGAGGGCCTGGACTGCACCACCTGCCACATGGACGCCATGATGCCCGATCCAGCCGGTTCGGCAGAGAAGGGCAAGACCCTGGCGCTCCACACCTTCACGGTCGGTAGCCAGACCTGCCTGAAGTGCCACCAGGAGACGATCCACACCGCCAACACCCTTCCGACGTTGAAGGCTCAGGCGGAGGACCCGGAAGGCGTTGCCGCCCTGGCTCAGCAAGTGCCCGTCCTGCAACAACAAATCAACAGCCTGAACGCACAAGTCAAGAGCACACGAACTGCCGGCATCCTGGGCTCCGGACTTGCACTGGGCATCGGCGGATTCCTCGGCCTGATGCTCGGTATCGTTGCTGCCAATTTCATCCTGAGGGGTCAAAAATGACTTCACCGCTGACACGCAAGGATATCTCCCGGCGGGATTTCCTTCGACTGAGTGCGGCCGCTGCAGGGGCTGCGGTGTTCGTGGGCCCGGCCAGCGCATTACCTGCGTTTGCCGAAAGCGGCGCTGCCGATGAAGCAGCCATCAACGCCCTGCCCGCCACGCTGTTCGACGTGAGCAGGTGTATCGGTTGTCGCAGTTGCGAAGAAGCCTGCGTCGCAACCCATAACCTGAATCCGACCGCCGACGACGACGGTAAGCTCACCGCGAACCGTTACACTTACATCGCGGAGGTGCCGCTGGAAAGCCGGCCTCGCTGGGTGCAGAAGCAGTGCATGCACTGCCTGGAACCCGCGTGCGTGGGCGCGTGCACCGTAGGCGCGCTGCACGTGACGCCCGAAGGCATCATCACCATCGACAAGGACAAGTGCTTCGGCTGCCGCTACTGCCAGTATGCCTGCCCGTTCTCCGTCCCGGCCTATGACTGGGCGGATCCGTTCGGCCTCATTCACAAGTGCGACTTCTGCCTCGAGAGGCAGCGCGCGGGCGAGACCGTGGCTTGCGTCGCCGCATGTCCTACCGGGGCCCTGCATTTCGGGACCCGCGCAGAGATGCTGAAGATGGCGCACAACCGCATCAAGGCGAACCCAAGGCACTACGTCGACCATGTGTACGGCGAGTTCGAGGTGGGCGGCACCCGCCGGCTCTACATCTCGGATGTGCCCATGAGCATGCTGGGCCTGCGCGATCTGCCGCACGATTCCGTGCCGCACAAGACGCACGTGGTCATGTCCAAGACGCCCGTCATCGCTGCCAGCGTAGCCGGGATCGCAACCGCCATCTACGGTTTCCTTGGCCGGAAGAACGAGAAGGTCGCGATCGAGGTTGAGGAGAGCCAATCATGACGACCACTACGATCGGCCAGCGCTCCAGGTCAGCGGCCCGCACCGTCCTCACGGAACTCGACGGGACGATGGTCGTTCTGTTCCTGTTGATGTCTGCCGGCGTGTTCGCCGGCGTCTGGCGGCTGTTCAGCGGCTTGGGAGCATCGACCAATCTGAACAACGGTTACGCCTGGGGCCTCTGGATCGGCTTCGACTTCACCATGATCGCTTTCTCGGGCGCCGGATTCACCATGGCCTTTGTCGGGCACGTGTTGGGGCTGAAGCGCTTTCACTCCGCGATGCGGATCGGCGTGTTGACCGGCCTGCTCGGTTACGTGGGCGTTCTGGTGCTACTGGTGCTGGACCTGGGCCGGTGGGACCGGTTCTACTCGTTCATCATCAACTGGAACATCCACTCACCGCTCTTCGAAATCTGCTTCTGCGTGCTGCTCTACTCGATGGTGCTCGTGTTCGAGAACCTGCCGCAGTTGCTCGCGGGCATCGGCAAGCACAAGCTGGCCCACGCCATCCACAAGGCCATCATGCCGATCGTGATCCTTGGCGTGACCCTGTCGAGCCTGCACCAGAGCACCCTGGGCACGTTGTACCTGGCCATGCCGCATCGCCTGCATGCATTCTGGTACACGCCGTTGCTGCCGGTGCTGTTCTTCGCCTCGTCCATCATGGTCGGCCTCAGCGTGGCACTACTTGGCTACCTCATTGCGTCGAAGATTCGCCGCATGCCGGTGGACGGGAAGGTGGTCAAAGGGCTGGCGCTTGGCGCGGGCTGGACGGGCCTGCTTTATGCGGCCATGAAGATCGGGGACGTGATTGCCTCGGGCGAAATCGCCGCCATCCTGACGAATACACGCATGGCCAATCTCTGGAAAGCAGAGATGCTGCTGGGCGTCATCATTCCTATCGCGCTGATGCTGATCCCTCAGTTGCGCCGCAATCGCAAGGCTGTCGTGACCGGTGCAAGCCTGTTCGCCGTGGGCGTGCTGTTCAACCGCTTCAATGCCACCCTGTTCGCGCAGCAGTTGCCGAGCGGCTATAACTACACAGCCTCTTCGCTGGAATGGGTGTCCACGATCGGCGTGTTGGCCGGCGTGGCCCTGGCCTGGTACCTGGCCGTGAAGTATCTGCCCATCCTGCAGGAGAAGCACGGTCACTGATCCGAGTCGACCGAAGAGGATTCGCAAACGCCCGGCGGCCTGCGTGAAGGCAATCGCCGGGCGTTTTCGCGGCCGGCGATCGGCCCATGTGCCGCCCCTACTTTGGCGCGACGCACCCGCTATGCTACACTCAGAGCACCAAAGGACAAGGGGGGCATTTGTCGTGAACACGCAGGATTACATCGCACTGGAAAGCCGTTACGGCGCCACCAACTACAAGCCGCTCGACGTCGTGCTGGAGCGTGGCGAGGGCATCTGGGTGTGGGACGTGGACGGCAAGCGCTACATGGATTGCCTCTCGGCCTACTCCGCGGTCAACCAGGGCCACTGCCATCCGAAGATCGTCCGGGTCATGCAGGAACAGGCCGCCAAGCTCACCCTCACCTCGCGCGCGTTTCGCAACGATCAACTGGGTCTCTTCTACAAGGAGCTGTGCGAGCTGACCAACTCCCACATTGCGCTGCCGATGAACAGCGGCGCGGAAGCGGTCGAGACGTGCATCAAGGCCGTGCGCAAGTGGGGCTACAAGGTCAAGGGCGTTCCCGAGGGCCAGGCGGAGATCATCGTCTGCGAGAACAATTTCCACGGCCGCACCGTGACCATCGTCGGCTTCAGCACGGAGGAGCAGTATCGCGACGGGTTCGGGCCCTTCACGCCCGGCTTCAAGATCATCCCGTTCGGTGACGCGCAGGCGCTGGAAGATGCCATCACGCCCAACACGGTCGCGTTCATGGTGGAGCCGATCCAGGGCGAGGCAGGCATCATCGTGCCGCCCGAAGGCTACCTGCGCGAGGCGCGGCGCATCTGCACCGAGCATGGCATCGCGCTCCTGACGGACGAGATCCAGACCGGCCTGGGGCGGACCGGTAAGCTGCTGGCCGAGGAGCACGACGGCATCGAGGCCGACCTCACCATGATCGGCAAGGCGCTCTCCGGCGGCCTCTACCCGGTGTCGGCCGTGCTGGCGAACACCGACCTTCTCGGCGTCTTCAAGCCCGGCGACCATGGCAGCACGTTCGGCGGCAACCCGCTCGCGTGCGCGGTCGCGCGCATGTCGCTCAAGGTGCTGGTCGAGGAGGGGATGATCGAGAACGCGGCGACCATGGGCGACTACATGATGGGGCGCCTGTGCCGCATCGAGAGCCCGTACATCAAGGAAGTGCGCGGCAAGGGCCTGCTCATCG
>CAZMIS010000398.1:0-4155 GCA_964566325.1 uncultured Anaerolineales bacterium | reverse complement strand
GGACGCGGCGCTGGCCGCGTCCCTGTTCCACTATCGGATGCTGTCCGTGGGGCAGGTGAAGGCGTACCTGGCCGGCCGCGGGGTGCCGGTGCGACAGAGCGAAACCATCGAGGAAGGTGGGCAGAATGACTGAAGCCACCGCCGCTGATCTGCGCTGGAACGCGGACGGCCTGGTCCCGGCCGTCGTCCAGGACGGGACAACAGGCCGGGTGCTCATGATGGCCTGGATGAACGCCGAGGCGTTGCGCCTGACCCTCGCCACCGGCGAGACGCATTTCTGGAGCCGGAGCCGGGCCGAGCTGTGGCACAAGGGCGCCACCTCGGGCAACACGCAGCGGGTCACGGGCATCTGGGCCGACTGTGACGGTGACACGCTGCTCGTCCAGGTGCAGCCGGCCGGGCCCGCCTGTCACACCGGTAACGTGAGTTGTTTCTACCGGCCACTGGCCGATGAGGGCTGAACCATGAGCGAAATCCTGCAGAGCCTGTGGCGCACGATCGAGGATCGCAAGCTGAATCCGCCGGAGGGATCCTACACTGCGAAGCTGTTCCAGGCCGGCCTGCCGCGCATCGCCCAGAAGGTGGGCGAAGAGGGGGTCGAGACGGTGGTCGCCGGCCTCAGCCAGGGGGACGACCGGGTGATCTACGAGATGGCCGACCTGGTGTACCACTGCATGGTGCTGCTGGCCGTGCGGGATCTTCGATGGGAGGACGTGGAAGCCGAGCTGGCGCGGCGGTTCAAGTGAGCTGCCCTGGGCCGGCCGATTGGCTTTGAGGGACCGGCGGCGGAGCACTGCCGGTCCCTCGACCCCAGCCTTATGCCAGGGCGCGCGTGGACAGGTCCCTTCCCGGACGCAGCTCCTTCTCGTAGAACGCGAACTGCCGCTCCATGTGCATGCCCGCCTTCTCGTACAGCCGCGTCGCGCCGGTGAGGCTTTCCGCATCCACGCCCAGTTTTGCACTGCGCTTGCCGCGCCGGTGAAGCTCGACGAAGCTCTGCTGCAGCAGGGCGAGCGCGATACCCCGTCTGCGCCACTGCCGGCGCACCCCCAGCGAGTGGATCCAGCCCGCGTCCGGGTCCTCGGGCCAGCTGGTCTGGCACACCGACGTGCCCGCGATCTCATCGCCGTCCACCACGACCAGGAAGAGCGACGGATCGCACGTCGGGTTCGTCTCGAGGTAGTGCACCCAGTCGCGATAATCTTCCTCCAGCGGCTGTTCCACCCATCCCCAGTGATCGCGGAACTCCTCGCGGATCGCCAGCAGCATGGCGCGTTCCTCTTTGCCGCGCACGAACGGGCGGATGACGAGCCCGTCGGGCAGCGTTGGGAGGGCCGGCGGTCCGTCGAAGTCGATGCTCATGCGCAGGTTGTGGCGCACCAGCACGTACCCCTGGTCGAGCAGATGCCGGGCGGCTGCCCGGTCGTCCGTCATCCTGAATTGCTTCAGGATGATCCGGGCATCCTCCGGCGCACGGGCCAGCAGTTGGCGGCCGCGTGCCTCGGCCCACGTTGCCAGGAGGCTGCCGATGCCCCGTCCCTGGTGGGCAGGGTGCACCTCGGCATAGACGAAGTAGCTGACGTGCGGCTCGCTGTCCCATACTTCCGCCAGGCCGGCCATGGCGCCATCGGGCGCGAAGACGGCGATCGTGTTCTCTGGCAGGCTCATGGCCGGCCCTTCCCAGTCACTCCGGATCTCGCCGGCCTCGATGGTCGGCCGGCCGGTGAGCGCGATGTTGTAGGCGTTCGCCAGCTCGGTCGCGGCCTCGACATCGTCCATCGTGGCGGGTCGCGCCACGTAGCCCTGGGGCGGACGAATCTGCGGTTGATCCATGTCTAATGGTGTCATGCCTGTGGATCCTTCTTACGGTATACGGCATCGGGACGTATCCCGATGTTTCTCATACGCAGGCCATGCCACATGGGTTGCACGAAGGCGTGAGATTTGTGTGGCATATATAGCGCACATGAAATGTACAATCAGACACAATGAGTTGAGGGTCACAGTGGATCGCTCTTATATCAGCTAAGCTGATCGATAACCGGTGATTCAATCTGAGTTGCCGCGGGAAACTGAAGCAAGGAGAGTAGAATGATGTTCATGCAAAGCAGGAACAGGATCGTGCTGTTCGTCGTGGCAGCGGTCCTTGTCATGAGCTTGCCGCTGGCGGTTGCGGCCCAGACCACCGATGTTCCGGCCAACGGCTTTACAGCGCCGAAGGACGGCGCTGCGGTCAGTGGATCCGTGGATGTCACGGGTTATGCGAGCGACGCCCATTTCATGAAGTGGCAGCTGGACCTCTTGCCGTTCAATGATGCGGCCGCCGCCGCCTTCCTGGCCCTCGGCGAGACGCCGGGCGAGTTCGAGTATACCCTTGACGCCACGAACCTGCCGGCAGGCGAGCATGGCCTCCGGCTGCGCGTCGTCCGCACGGACAGCAACTACGACGAGTACTTCGTAAAGTTCACCGTGGGCGAGGCAACTGCGGCCCCGGCGGCCGCACCGGCTCCGGCCACGACGGCCCCGGCCGCCACCCCTGAGCCCGCGCAGGCGCCGGCTGCTGCCCCCGCCATGATGATCGGGTTCACCGCGCCGAAGGATGGCGCGACGGTGAGCGGTTCGGTCGAGGTAGAAGGCTACGCTGCGGATGCACGGTTTGCCAAGTGGCAGCTGGACCTGCTGCCGGGCGGCGACGCGGATGCGGCCGCTTTCCTGGCGTTGGGCGAGGAGCCAGGTGAGTTGAGCTACACGCTGGACACCACCGGCCTGCCGAACGGCGAGCATGCGCTGCGCCTGCGCGTCGTGCGCGACGACAGCAACTACGACGAGTACTTCGTCAAGTTCACGATCGCCAACTAACCCGACGCGACGGGCGTAGAGGCATCAGCGGCGGCTGCCGGCATTCCGGTGGCCGCCGTTTTCATGCCGAAGACGGTTCGCAGGATGCCGACGCGCCGGATGACGAACTCGACGAGGCCGAGGGAAACCAGGAACGAGCCCACGAACACGGCCGCCACTTTGGGCCACATCCCCGTGTCCCACTGCACGGCGAAATAGGCGATCGTGAGGATCACCGGCTGGTGGATCACGAAGAACGGCAGGATGACTTCCTGCCCGTAGCGCAGCGCCCGGCTGTCCCGGTCCATGGTGCGCATGCCGACGAACAGCATGAAGGCTGTCCAGCACCAGCCGCAGGCAGCGATGAGTCCCCACATCAGGAACTCGTTGAACGTGCGGGGCGGCGCCTCGATGTCGACCGACTCGAGCGACATGATCAGCGCGAAGGCCGCGACGGTGACGGCTGCTCCCACGGTGAGGACGATCCACCAATCGCGCCGGATGGCGCGGGTGAACCGTTCGTCGGCGTACAGCAGGTAACCCAGGACGAAGAACGCGCCGAAGAAGAAGAAGTCGGCCCAGTCGTGCTCGAGCGGAAAGAACGGGTGAAGGAGCAGGCGCACCGCCGCGAGCGGGAAGATGAAGAGCAGGATGCCCCCGCTGCGCTCGCTCAGCCGGGCCAGGCGTACCACCACGCGCCGGCCCGCATCGCCTTTCAGCCAGACAAAGAGGGGGACGGCCAGCAGCGAAAAGGCAAACAGGTAGCCGAGGAACCACATGTGGTAGCCGATCGCGCCGAAGAGCTTGGGGCCGATGCTGGACAGGCGCTCGGCCACGAACTGGGGGAATGTCCAGTCGATCAGGCCCGTTTCGGTCCGGTGGCGCCAGGAGAGGTACAGCTGGATGGGTCCCAGCAGGATCGTGCCGGTGAAGAACGGGACGAGCACGCGCAGGGTGCGCTCGCGGGTGAACTGGCCTGCCGTGCGGCGCCGCAGGGCGAACCAGGCTCCGGCCCCGGCGATCAGGAAGAAGAGGGGCATCCCCCACGGAAAGATGAACCCCTGGATCATCGTGATCGCCTCGCTGCGCTCGACGTTCTTGATCTCGAAGTCGCCGGTGCTGAACACATTGCTGGCGTGAAACAGGAAGACGCCTATCGTGGCGATCACGCGCAGCCAGTCGAGATAGTACAGGCGCGGGGGGCGAGATGGGGCAGCTTCCGCCCCGGAAGTGACTGGGGTTTGCATGGCGATCCTCCACGAAAGAGCAACCGAGGACCCTGGCATTGACTATGATGTAATACGCCCAGCCACCGGC
>CAZMIS010000397.1:0-4167 GCA_964566325.1 uncultured Anaerolineales bacterium | reverse complement strand
AGTTTCGTGGTATCGGATAATTGCTTCCCGAGAGTATCCATTTCGACAAACCCACTCTTCGAAACCGGAAGGTATACAACAGGGCAACCCAGTCTTTCGACCGCATAACATGAGTTCAATATTGCATGATGCTCAATTTTTGAAGTGATTAGTGTTGTTCTTAAAGTGGAGTTTACGTTCGCGATATCAAGTGGTGCGACACCCTTTATGGCCCAATTATTGCTTTCTGTGCCCCCAGACGTAAAAAATATCTCATCGGAATCGGCATTTATACATTTAGCAATCGCTTCTCGAGAATCGTTAATTGCCCTTCGTTCTGCCCTCGAAAAAGAATAAGGGACTGAAGGATTTCCATAGTTTTCGAACAACCATGGTATCATCGCTTCAAAAGCTTTCCTGTCTAGTTTCGTAGTCGCCGCGTTATCGGCATATATCTCACTTTTCATTGCGATCTATCACCTAAATAGAGTACAATCGCTCTCCATGAACTCTTCGATTTTGATTCTTAAGTCTTCTTCTTCGCAACCTAAATCATCGGCAAGACATCTCAAACACGAAAACTCTTCTATTCCTGGGTTTAGCAACTTCTTATTAAGTGCGATACATCTCTTTTCAAGTAACGCTCCGCAGTATTTACACGTCTTATCGCTCTTCACGATAACACTCCTTAATCTGTATATCCGGTATCTTTACTCCCCCAAATTCCCGATAATCAATAATCCCGAGTTGCATCTTTATAACTTCTCGCATGGATTTAGCGGGCTCTAAGCAGTACATTTGAAACTCATCGATATCTATTTTTGGAATGTCTGTTGCGTTCGGAAATAACAACTTCAAAAATCCCGTACAGATTCTTTTAATCGCTTCCGTGTCGCGTGTAGCTGAATTCTTCGGCAAGTCTAAGAGTTCATCTACGGCTGCTCTATAGGAAATTTCTTCTCGTAGCATATGCATTATCTCACCGAAATACTCAGTATTCAATGCCCATCCATTCGCTTTCAAGCTCTCTTTCATTTTAGGGATGTCCCAGCCCTTGATAAAGCCATGAAACCTATCAAGAAGAGCAGATTCATGAAAAATTCCCGGTAAATCAATGAACATGTTCTGATTGATGTTCATTAACTCATACTCGATGTTACCCAAGAGAATAAGCCCTGCATCACCAATCCCTCTACTGTCACCAACTCGATACTCTCCACTTTCAAGATAACCCTTTAGGGCTCCCTGCATTTCCATTACATCCGTGAACTTAATGCTTTGAACTTCGTCTAGCGCCACGTAGTCAAAACGAGAAACCAAACCTGGGGTTTTCTTACTGACATCAAAGAACATTTTTGCCCTGGAAATACTACCTCCGCTTACGAGCCAACCGTACTTACTAATCTGCGCATACAGGTAGGATTTGCCTGTCTCTTTTGGCGCAAGCTCTATCAGATTGAGACGCTTTTCGACAAAAGGAAGCAGCCGACTTATCATCGTAAGTTTTTGTTTTGTGCTCGAATACCCGGTAGGGTTGTAATCTATTGCGCTTATAAGAACGTCGATCCACTCTTCGGTCGTGAAATATTCCCTGCATTCGGTAAAATACTTAAGGTCAATCGTATATGGGCAAAAAGGTGTAAAGTCGATTAGGCGAAAAACGCTGTTTCTCTCGGAATCATCGTATTCGCAAATTAGTTCAACGATACCCCATACTTCGGTTGGGGAAAGTAAATATCCGCGATTCGCTTCAATTACCGACCAGTCAACGATCGCCTCACCTTTCTTTTTAGGGACACTAAAATCCGGAAGCGAGAAAAGCGCCCTCCTCGTAGCCGCATCAAAATCGATTTTTACCTTCGTCAAGAATCGTACGGATTCGTTCCGATGAAGCAGATCAACAAGGTACTCATTCCACTGTTCCTTTTTGGGAATAGTACGCTTCACAACTGCGTTGACCTCGTCCTTGTCTATCTTACCTTCTGCATCAGAGTACCTCATAACAAGCCAGTCACGAACAAAGGAGGGTAGACTTAATGCAGAAAAGAATTTTGAGTTAGCAGAAGATTTATAAACGAGCATCTCTCCAAAGTAACTCTTCATTTTTTCTTCGAGTTCCTTATTCTTAGGTGCTTTGATGCTTGATAGAGCATCAGTAATAGTCTCTTCATCACTAAAATCCGTAATCTCAATTCCTCCTTATCCTAAATTTCGAATTTCTTGTTCATTGCTAGAGGGCGTTTTATCGTAAATGTAATTTTCCCGATTGTACCTTTATCAGCAAAAATTGTCGCAGTAACCGTACTCTCTCCTTCAGCCGGTCTATATTTTAATACATACCTATCATCGCTCTTTATACATTCGCTTTGCTTATTTTTTATTCGCGCTGATACAACATCTGTGCAAGGGATAGCTAGTCTAAACTCGACTGTTACCATTTTCGTAAAAGAGTCGATTCTGGCTTCTTTAGTTTCAAGAACGATTTCGTTTACGATAACTTTTCCCTTGGGTTTAGCGATAACTCTTTCAATGGTAATAACCGGTACTAGCCACTCTTCCATCGAAGCACCGCCATGAATCTCATCAATAGGAGTTCCTTTCTGCTCGAAACGCGAGTAATCAGCGAAAATCAACTTGTTATCGCACACGATAGCTGTTGGCAGATCTACCCCGAAATCAATTCCTTCGCAATAACGACCATGTTTGTAAATAGAATGACCCTGTGCGGGTAGTTTTCGATCAAAGTCTGTTTTACGAATCAAAACAGCTAGTCTGCTTGTTCCGTGGTCGGATGTTAGGATAATTTTACGTTTTCCGTTATCTAGAGCGTTTTCGATTTTTTCTCTCAACGAATCGAGGATACCCATCTCTTGAATAATACTATCGGGATATTGGTTCCTTCCATGTTTCAATTCGTCCAAGATTATTATTTCCTCAAAAACATCCTTGCCTTGTAAAAAATCCTTATTGTTTTCTGTGGTCGACGGCAAATTACAGTATCCAACTCGATACTTTATCGTATATTTGTCTTTAGGGATATTGTCCAAAACATAGGCCAAATAGTCGATGTATTCCGCGCCCATTCCGTCGACGAATAATATGAAGCTTTCTTGGTCATATTCTTGGTTCACGACGGAGTTACGCGCTTCAAGGGCATAGACAGAGGTCCCTTGCTCTCGCGCAATGGATTTTACTGTTTCCAGAAATTCTTCGGGTAGGTTGTTCGTCGCTTTATACCAGCGATATTTTTCGAAATAGTCTGTATGAATATCCGTAAAGTCAGCCACCTCATATTCTCTATTGAACTGAAGATAATTAGCTAGCGCTGGGTATACTTTTCGTAGAATGAGAATGACTTCTTCTTTTCTTTTATAATCATAACCTTGTAATAGGCCGAAAATTTTTCTTTTCTCTCTTATTGATAAATCTGTCAAAATACGAAGAGCATTGAGTTTGTCTGCACTTTCGATAATCCCCCAGAAAACCTGAGGGACTTGCAAGTTAAGTTTGAAAAGCAAGGATTTTCGTTGTGTGTAGATGTCGTCGAAATCCGGTTTATCAACATAATCAATAATGCTGCAGTAGATTGATTCGACAAATTCTTCAACCGAAGCCGTTTTTTTGGCACAATTATTTAGATAATTACTCTCGGGTTGCAACCGAGTCCACATCCATAAAAGCCACTTTTGAAAATGCGAACTGGATTTCCATTTTTCGAACGACTCTACGTTATAACGATTTATTGAGAGCTCAGAACAGCATGCGCCTTGAAAAGTTTTTTCTTTTGCAACTAATTTTGCAAGCCTGTTCCAATCATCCTTCGAGCCGTCTGTTGGCTGGAAGAAAGCTGGTAATGAATAGTGAAAACGTAATAAATCGAAAGACGTAACAATGACTTTCACATCATCGAAAAAGATACTTTTTTCGAAATATATCGCGTTCGAAGTGTGTAAAATCAGCGGTTTGTCAGGATTCTGCTCCCAATATTGTAGATACTTTTTGAACCCATGGATTTCGTTGCCGTTGAGTTCAACATCAAGTTCTTTTTGGATTATCGTTAAAGAGTAATCGATTTCTTCTCCCGTTTCAAGCAGTATGATAGAATCTTTTCTACGGGGGTCGTTGTCGGGAATCGTACGCAGAATGCTACTCATACGGTATACGGGTATGTAAATGCGAAATAGCGCA
>CAZMIS010000396.1:0-4184 GCA_964566325.1 uncultured Anaerolineales bacterium | reverse complement strand
CTCGCGCGCCTCGCGCATGGCTGCTGCAGTCACCGACTCGCCGGCATCGACGTGGCCTGCAGGGACGCTGTACTGTCCGTCGCCCCAGCCCGTGTTCGCACGCCGCGCAAGCAGCACCTGGCCGTCTGACACGAAGAAGAGATGAACGGCGACGGGGTAGCGGTCGCGCTGTGGGCGCTGTGATACGGGCATCGAGCACTTCCCTGGCAGTATGGACGTTGCGGGTGTCTCAACCGTGTTCGCATTGTCCCGTTTCTCCACCGCGCTGTCAAGACCGACCCCCTCTTCTTCGAGGAATCCAAACAACTCGTTCACAGATTCTTTACACCTTTGTGCTACGATGCCACCTGGATGATAATGAGCCGAGAGGTGAGATTGTGAGCGCCAAGATACTGGTGGTCGACGATGAGAGCAAGATCGTCAAGCTCGTCCGTTCCTATCTCGAGCAGTCGGGCTTCTCGGTCGTCGAAGCCGGCGATGGGCAGACCGCCCTGATCCAGTTCCGCAGGGAGAAGCCGGACCTCATCGTGCTCGACCTGGGGCTGCCGGGCATCGACGGACTCGAGGTTGCCCGCGCGATCCGGCGCGAGCGGAACACGCCCATCATCATGTTGACGGCCCGCATCGAGGACACCGACAAGATCGTCGGCCTGGAACTCGGCGCGGATGACTACATCACGAAGCCCTTCAACCCGCGCGAGGTGGTGGCGCGCGTGCGCGCCGTCCTGCGCCGCGCTGCGCCCGCGGATGATGCACCGGGCAAGGTGCTGCAGGCGGGCTCGTTGTTTCTCGATCTTGCGGGCCACGCGGCCTCTCTCGACGGCGCCCCGCTCGACCTGACGCCGACTGAATTCGACCTCCTGGCCGTATTTCTGCAGAATCCGGGCCGCGCGTTCAGCCGGCTGGAGTTGCTGGACCGCGTACAGGGGGACGCGTATGAGGGGTATGAGCGGACCGTCGACGCGCACATCAAGAACCTGCGCGCGAAGCTGGGGGACGACCCGCGGCGGCCGCGCTTCATCCAGACCGTCTTCGGCGTCGGCTACAAGCTGGGAGCGGACCTGTGAGCCGGCTGTGGGTCAGGCTCACACTGGCGTTCCTGTTGATCTCCCTGGCAGCGATCAGCGTGGTTGCGGTGCTGTCACTCAACGCGACCAACAGCCAGTTTCGCAGGTACGTGGTTGCCAGCGGCTCGGGGGCGCAATCCGGCGCAGTGGCCGCGCTGACCGGCTACTACGAACAGACCGGCAGCTGGGAGGGCGTGGATGGCCTCCTCGGGCAACTGGCTCCCGGGGGCGGCGGGAGGGGACGCGTTGACCAGGGGCAGGCCGGTCCGAACTTCGCGATTGCCGGGACCGATGGCCGCGTGATCGCCAGCCGCACCGGGGAGCTGGTCGGTGAGACCCTCTCTGCGGAGACGCTGCGCCAAGGGGCGTCCCTGCTCGTAGATGGCCAGCCCGTCGGTGTGCTGTTGAATCTGCGCTCCGCGGAGGCCGTCCTCGACACGCACGCCCAGTTGTTCCTCAAGCAGGTGCAGGCATCGTTGGTGTGGGCTGCGCTCGGTGCAGCGGTGCTCTCGCTCGTCCTCGGCTTCGCGACCAGCCGCCTGCTGACCGCGCCGATCGCGCGGCTGACCGCGGCAGCACAGGCGATCGCGGCCGGCGATCTTTCGCAACGTGTTGACGTGCAGTCGCGCGACGAGACGGGCGTGTTGGGCCAGGCCTTCAACGACATGGCGGCCAGCCTGGCCGCGGCCGAGACGGCCCGCAAGAACCTCATCGCGGATGTGTCACACGAGCTCCGGACGCCCCTGACGGTCGTCCAGGGAAACCTCCAGGCGATCCTCGACGGCGTGTATCCCCTTGAGATGGGGCAGGTCACGAGCCTGTACGAGGAGACGCGGCTGCTCACGCGGCTGGTGGATGATCTGCACGACCTTGCGCTTGCTGACGCGGGCCAGTTGCGCCTCGAGCGGTCCGCCAGCGACCTGGCCGATCTCGCGCGGGCGGCTGTTGCCCAGTTCGGCCCCGTGGCCGAGGCCGGGGAGGTTGCCCTGGGGCTGAGCCTGCCTGAGGAGAGGGTCGTCGTGCTCGGAGATGCGGATCGCCTGGCTCAGGTGCTGCGCAACCTGCTCAGCAATGCCCTGCGTCATACGCCCGCGGGCGGCGAGGTGGCGGTCGACCTGGAGGCGAGGGGGGACACGGTGCACCTGAGGGTCAGGGACACTGGCTCGGGAATCGCGCCGGAAGACCTGCCGCGCGTGTTCGATCGTTTCTATCGCGGCGACCGTAGCCGCAGCCGGCAGGGCGGCGGCGCGGGGCTGGGATTGGCCATCGCGCGCCAGCTGGTGCGGGCCCATGGCGGTGAGCTCACGGTCGACAGCAAGACGGGGGAGGGCACGACCTTCTCGATCACGCTCCCGTTACACGCGGCAAGTGAGTTGGCGTAGCTCGGGCCACCTGCCTGTAACCCTTTGGCGGCGGGCGCATCATACATCTGCAAGTTCCTACGATTTTCGACGAAGTGCGATCAGGAGCAGCCACCTATGCCGTTATACGAGTTTCAATGCGCGGAGTGCCGTGACGAGTTCGAGGAGTTGGTCTATTCCCAGGCCGCTGTTGCCGACGTCAGGTGCCCCGAGTGCGGCAGCGCACACGTCAGGCGCAAGGTGTCCATCTTCGCCTCCAAGGGGAGCAGCGGCAGCGGTTCGTTCGCACCGGCAGCGTCGTCCTGTGCGCCCGGCGGAACCTGAGGCGTCCGCCGCTAGTCCGGCCGTGCGCCGGAAAGATCGACGAAGAGACAGAGCGCCAGGCGTTCGGATCATACGCCTGGCGCTCTGCCATTAACGTTCACCGGCGCCTATGCGGTTACACGCGTCACGACGGTGAAATGAGGCGGGGCCTCGAGGTGCTTCTTGACCGCACACTGGTCCGCCGCGCGGATCAGCGCATCCAGGTACTTCTCGGGGAAATCCGGCGGCACCTGGATTTCGAGTGCGATGTCAGAAATCAGCCGGGTGCGCGGGTCGCTTTCCATGCGTTGTACGATGCGGATGCCGTCGGTGGGCAGCCCGCGCTGGCGGCAGAACCCCAGCACGTAGATGCCGGCGCACGTGCCGATGGACGCGAGGAAGAGCGAGAACGGGGTGGGCGCGGAGCCGTTTCCGCCGCCCACGACCGGTTGATCGGTCATGATCGTGAACGGTCCGTAATGCGCATCCACGCGTGCGCCACCCGGAAAATCGACAATCAACTCATTCATTCGAACTTCACCTCAAGGAACGACTGGGCTCAACTCCAGGATTGGATGCGTCCGTTGCGAATGGGTTACAGGCGCAGCCAGCGATAACCGTTGGCCGGCAGTTCCAGCCGCCAGGCCGACTCACTCACCTCTGCCAGGCGCTCTTCCGTGAAGAGGTCCCTCGGCGTCCGACCAGCCAGGCGCGCCAGGTCGAGCTCGACGGCCTGGGGCTCGGCGGTGAGATTGTTGACCGACAACAGCACGCCCTCAGCGGTGGTCCGGAGGAACGCGAGCACGGCCCGGTTCGCCGGATGAAGCATGGCGAAGTCACCGCGGCCGAACTCAACGTTGGCCGCCCGCACGCGGATCATCGTTCGCAGGCGATTCAGCAACGACGCCGGGTCGGCACGCTGGGCGGCCACGTTGACGCGCTGGGACCCGTAGACGTCATCCGAGATGAGCGGCGCGTAGAATCGTTCCGGTTCGGCCGCCGAGAAGCCGGCCCCCGGCGTATCATCCCACTGCATGGGGGTGCGCACCCCGCCCCGATCCTCAAGCCAGATGTTGTCCCCCATGCCGATCTCGTCGCCGTAGTAGAGCACCGGCGACCCGGGGAGAGTGAGCAGGATCGAATTGACCAGCTCGATGCGCTGCCGGTCGTTGCCCAGGAGCGGCGCGAGCCTGCGGCGAATGCCCATGTTGAGGCGCATGCGCGGCTCGGGCGCATAGATCTCCCACATCGCCTTGCGCTCCTCGGGCGTCACCATTTCCAACGTGAGCTCATCATGGCAGCGCAGGAAGATGCCCCACTGGCAACCCACGGGCAGCGGCGGGGTGCGATCGAGGATCTCCACGATCGGCGTTCGATCGCCGTACGCCAGCGCCATGTAGATGCGCGGCATGACGGGGAACCCTGCACGGTAAAGATTGGATGACGGCGATGC
>CAZMIS010000395.1:0-4193 GCA_964566325.1 uncultured Anaerolineales bacterium | reverse complement strand
TGCTTCTGCTTGAGCAGCCAGACCTTGCATTCTTCGACCGCGGCCGTATCCGCCTCGCCGAACAGCGTGAAACCCTGCAGGTCGCTGCGCGCGAGCATCCGCACGCCCGGCAGCCGCTGGCTGAGCAGCGTCACGGTCGCGTGTTCGATTGCATGATGCTGGCGCAGCGAGTGCGCCAGTGAGCGTGTGGCCATGGTGTCTCCCATTTCTTCCATCGCCCGGACGTCAACGTCCGGGCTTCGAAGCAACACCCCATGAATGGGGTTGGCGAAGGGTTCACGGCTTCGACGAGCCCGGTTCACCGGGCGTTGCCTGGTAGCCTGCCCGTTGACGGGCAGGCGGAACTGCGGATGAAACACCTGGCCCGATCAAGATCGCCGCCCAGATCGCGAGGTGACGATCAGGCTGGAATGCACGATGTCCCCGCAACCTGCTCTGCGTCGCTCAGCGTTGCACCAGCTTGGCGACGGTGACCCCTTCGCCGCCCTCGCTGTTCTCGCCCGAGCGGAACTCGCCGACCAGCGGATGGCCGCGCAGCTCCTCGCGCACGGCCTGGCGCAGCGCGCCGGTGCCCTTGCCGTGGATGATCCGCACGAAGGGCAGGCCGGCCAGGTAGGCCTGGTCCAGGTAGCGATCGAGCTCGAGCAGCATGTCGTCGACCGTGAGGCCCCGGAGGTCCAGCTCCATGCCCGGGCTGGGCGGCCGCGGCTGCTTGCCCCCGGAGCGGATCTGCACGGCCATCTGCTCGCCGCGCTTCTGGAGCTCCACGCGGCCCTGGCCCAGACGCATGCGGAAGCCTCCGACCTTCACCTCGACGTCCGTCGCGCCCACGGCCGCCACCTCGCCGGAGGCCTGCAGCGACGGCACCCAGACCGTGTCGCCCGGCTGCAGCGGCCCGTCCACGACGATCGGCTGGGCCGCCTCCATGCGCGGCGGGGCCTGCACCCGGGCCGCGCGCTGCTCGATCAGTTCCTGCGCCTCCGACAGCCACTGCTCGTGGAGGCTCCGGCCGGCTTGGCCGCGCTCGTGGGCGATGCCGGCGAGGCTGCCGCGCACCCGCTCGACCTCGTCGCGCACCGCGGCCAGCTCCGTCTCGGCCTGCGCACGCGCCTCGGCCAGCACCTCGCGGCGGGCCTCTTCGGCCTTTGACAGCCGGTATTGCAGGTCCGCGCTCAGCGCCTCCGCACGGCGCTCCGCGGTCTTGGCGTGCGATTCGGCCTCCAGCGCAGCTTCGCGGGCCCGTTTGATCTCCGCCAGCATGGCTTCGGCCTCGAGCGACTGGGGAGAGACGAGCGCTTCGGCCTGTGCGACGATGTCCCCGCGCAGGCCCAGGCGCCGGGCGATCGCGAATGCGTTGGATCGGCCGGGGAGCCCGATGCTGAGCTTGTAGGTGGGGCTGAGCGTCTCGATGTCGAACTCGACCGACGCGTTGGCCACGTAGGCTGTCGTGTGCGCGAAGACCTTCAGCTCGGAGTAGTGGGTGGTGGCCAATGCCGTGATGCCCGCGGCCAGCAGCGTCTTCAGGATGGCCTGCGCAAGCGCCGCGCCCTCCTCCGGGTCGGTGCCCGCGCCCAGCTCGTCGAGGAGCACCAGCGACTTGTTGTCGGCCGCGTCCAGGATCTCCACGATGTGCGTCATGTGCGACGAGAAGGTCGAGAGGCTCTGCTCGATGCTCTGCTCGTCGCCGATGTCCGCGAAGACCTGCTCGAACACCGACACCTTGGAGCCCTCGTCCGCGGGGACGGCCATGCCGGCCTGCGCCATGAGGGTCAGCAAGCCGGTCGTCTTGAGCGTGACGGTCTTGCCGCCCGTGTTGGGCCCCGTGATCACGATGATGAAGAAGTCGTCGTCCAGGTAGATGTCGATCGGGACGACTGTCTGCGGGTCGAGCAGCGGGTGGCGCGCCTTGACGAACGACAGGGTGGAGCCGGGATGGACTGCCGCGGTGGGCGCGACGTCCGTAGCGTCTTCGACCGCCGCGCGGCGCCGCGCACCCCGCGCGGTGGGCTTGAGGGGCTGCCTAAAGGGGATCAGCTCCGGCTCGGTCGCATGGAGTGCATACGCGTAGCGCGCCTTCGCGAAGATCAGGTCCAGGTCGCCCAGGCCTTCGACCGTGCGGACGATCATGCCGCCGGCCGCAGCCACCAGGCCGGTCAGCGCGGCTAGGATGCGATGGATTTCCTCCTGCTCGGCCAGCTGCGCCTCGCGCCACTGGTTGTTGAGGTCGACGATCGCGATGGGCTCGATGAAGAGGGTGGCGCCGGAGCCCGACTGATCGTGCACCAGGCCCGGGATGCGGCCCTTGAACTCCGCGCGCAGCGGGATGACGTAGCGGCCGCCGCGCTGGGTGATGATTGCTTCCTGGAGGTACTGCGCGTTGGTCGACGTGCCGATGATGCGCTGGAGGCGCTCCATGAGACGGGAGTGCGCCTCGCGCATTTCGCGGCGGATGCGGGCCAGCGCATCGCTGGCCGAGTCGAGCACCTCTCCGCGCTCGTCGATGCAGCGACCGATCTCATCCACCACACTGCTGGGCGCCGCGAGGCGCTCTGCGATGTCCGCGATGTTCGGGAACTGGTCCGCCAGCCGGCCGAGGGTTCGGTTGAGCGTGCGGGCCCGCACCAGGGTGGAGCGGATGGTCAGCAGATCCATCGGCACGAGGGTGCTGCCGATGCTGGCCTGCTCGACCAGCGGGCGCAGGTCGTGCACGCCGCCGAGGTGCACGTCGCTCTTCTCGTCGAGCAGGCGCCGCGCCTCGCGCGTCTCGGCCTGCCAGACAATAGCCTGGCGAATGTCGTCGGTGGGGGTCAGATCCAGCGCGCGCTGCCGGCCCAGGGAGAAGGAGGTGTGGCCTGCGAGCCGTTCCCGGACCTTGTCGAATTCCAGCACGCGCAGCGTTCTTGCGTCCATGTGGGCGAGTATAGCACACCCGCGCGATCAGGCGCAATCTTTTGACGTTTTTGCTCCTGTGGTATCATGCCGCGCAGAGAATGCGGCTACAGATTTCATTTTTTGAGGGCGGGTGATGAAAGCGGTTGTCATGGCTGGCGGTGAGGGCTCGCGTCTGCGACCCCTCACTCTCGTGCGACCCAAGCCGATGCTCCCGGTGGTGAATCGGCCGGTTCTCGGACATATCCTCCATCTCCTCAAGCAACACAACATCACCGATGTTGTCATGACCGTGCAGTATCTGGCGACCCAGATCGAGGACTATTACGGCGATGGCCGCGGCCTCGGCATGAACATCGAGTATGTCGTCGAAGAGTCGCCCCTGGGCACGGCCGGCAGCGTGCGCAATGCCTCGGATCGCTTCTGCAAGGATGAGCCCGTGCTGGTCATCAGCGGCGATGCCCTGACCGACATGAATCTCACCAATCTTCTGGCGGCGCACGGCCGCTCGGGTGCTGCGTTGACGATGGCCCTGGCGCGCGTGTCCGATCCGCTGGAGTACGGGGTCATCAACATCGCGGATGATGGCCGCGTGCTGCAGTTCCTCGAGAAGCCGAGCTGGGGCGCGGTGACGTCGGACACCGTCAACACCGGCATCTACGTCGTAGAGCCGGAGGTGTTGAGCCGCATTCCAGAGTACGCGCGCCTGGATTGGAGCCAGGATATCTTTCCCGGCATGTTGCGCCACGGCCAGGGGCTCTACGGCTACGTCGACGAGGGCTACTGGTGCGACATCGGCTCCCTGAGCGAGTACCTCCGCGCCAACGTCGACCTGCTCAACAACAAGCTGGACATGGGCAACCTCGGCCAACGCATCGGCGCCGACATCTTCGTCGGCGGCCAGGTCGAGATTGCCTCGAACGTGCAACTCATCGGCCCGATCTACATGGGCCAGGAGGTCAAGATCAGGAGCGGCGCGTTCATCCAGGGCCCCACCGTGATCCGGGACTACACGATCGTCGACAGCCGGGCCAGCATCCAACACAGCATCATCTGGCGCAACTGCTACATCGGCGAGGGGGTCACGCTCCGCGGCGCGGTGGTGGGGCGGCAATGCAGCCTCAAGGCGCGCTCGGTGGTGTTCGAGGGCGCGGTGGTGGGCGACAAGACCATCGTCGGCGAGGATGCCATCATCCAGACCGGCGTGAAGATCTGGCCGGACAAGGAAGTCGAGCGGGGCGCGACGATCAATCACAGCGTGATCTGGGGCTCACAGGGCCGGCGCCTCTTGTTTGGCCGGTATG
>CAZMIS010000394.1:0-4204 GCA_964566325.1 uncultured Anaerolineales bacterium | reverse complement strand
GCCCCAAGCTTACCGCAATCATCGAACTCACGCTAGAAATGAGCGAAAGACGAGTTCAATCTTCAATCTTCAATCGTCCACCGTCACCGGTTCGCCGTTGAGCATCAGGGAGCGCTGCGCGGCGCCGAGTACCTGCAGCACCTGGAGGCCGCTGCGACCATCGGTGAGGGGCGGCGTGCGCGTGGCGACAGCCTGCAGGAACGCCTGGCACTCCAGGCGGAGCGGCTCGTCCCTGGCGAACTCGACGACCTCGCCCTCGCCCTTGACGGGCACCGGCTGCCCCTTCTCGACGTCGACGCGCTGGTCGTAGAGCACGAGCTGCTTGGCCACGTCGTCGAAGCTGGCCATCTTGCGCGAGCCGACGACGACCAGGCGCTGCTCCTTGAACGGATGCAGCCACGACACATGGATGTGGGCGCGCACGCCGTTGTCGAAGAGCAGGTTGGTCACGGTGACGTCTGCGATGTTCGGCTGGATGTAGGCGCCGCCCGTGGCCACGACCTGCAGCGGCATGGAGCCCATCAGCCGCAGGATGATGGCAACGTCGTGCGGCGCGAAGCTCCACAGGATGTTTTCCTCGCGACGCACCTTGCCCAGGCTGAGCCGGTTCGAGTAGATGTACTGGACCTTGCCCAGCGCGCCGGACGAAACCAGCTCGCGCAGGCGCAGGACGCCGGGGTGATACTCCAGGACGTGGCCCACCATGAGGATGCGGCCACCTGCCTCCGCAAGACGCACCAGATCCGCCCCTTCCTCGGGACGCAGCGCGAGGGGTTTCTCGACGAAGACGTCCTTGCCCGCCAGCAGCGCACGGCGCACGAGATCGTAGTGCGTCTCCGCGGGCGTGCTGACCACCACCGCGGGGGCCGCCGCGTTCAGCGCCAGCGCGGGGTCATGGACCACCGGGATGGCCGGCGCGATGGCCGCTGCGGCCTGCCTGCCGGCCTCCGTGACGTCAGCGACCATGGCGAGGCTCCCGAGCTGATGGAAGTTACGCACCAGGTTCTTGCCCCAATAGCCGCAGCCGATGAGTGCAACCTGGGGCGCCTTGCTGTCGTTCATCCTGCCTCTTCTTCTTCCGAAGGCCGGTCCTCGATCAGGGCCCGCAGCCGCGTGGCCACCATGTCGATCGCTATCTCGTTGAAGCCGCCCTCGGGGATGATCACATCCGCATAACGCTTGCTGGGTTCGACGAACTCCAGGTGCATCGGCCGCACGGTTGTGAGGTACTGGTGCATCACGGATTGGATGGAGCGGCCCCGCTCGCCGATGTCACGCTCCAAACGGCGCAACAGGCGGAGATCAGCATCGGTGTCCACGTAGATCTTCACATCCATGAGCTCCCGGAGCCGCTTGTCCGCGAAGATGAGGATGCCTTCGACCAGGATGACCGGCTGGGGCGCCACGCGGAGCGTCTCCACCCGGCGGCTGTGCGTCTTGAAGTCGTAGACCGGGATCTCGACCGCCTGCCAGGCCTGCAACTGGAGCAGGTGCTGTATCAGGAGGTCGTTGTCGAGGGAGTCGGGGTGATCGAAATTGAGCTTCGCCCGCTCCTCCGGCGGCAGATGCGCAGCGTCGATATAGTAGGCGTCGTGCGGCATATAGGCGACGCGATGCACGCCGACGCGTTCGAGGATCTTGCGTGCTACGGTCGTCTTGCCCGACCCCGTCCCGCCACATACCCCCAGGGTGATCGGCTTCATAGTCACCTCGCAGAGTTCTTTGGCCACAAACCGTGGCTTATGCTGATCCCAGAGACGCAGCCGTGAGCGCGGCCGCAACGGCCGAGATGACCACGGCTCCGGCCAGCGCCAGCACGACCCAGCGGGCGATGCGCAATGGACGCCAACCCGACGTCGCATGGAAATAGGCCGCGCCGAACGCCCACGCTGCTGCGAGCCACAGCTCGCCGGGCACGGCCCGCCAGGGCGTGGCGTAGGAGAGGACGCTCCATGCCCCGCCGATCAGCCAGGCCACCGTGAGCAGCGGATATCCGGCCAGGGCCACGGCGCGGCCCGGATCGCCCTCCCGGCCCTTCATGCCATGCAGGCCGGGCGGCAGCGCCGGATCGGGCAACTCCGCAGGCGTGGCGAACGCGCCAGGCGTGGCGAACGCGCCAGGCGTGGCGAACGCGCCTCGCACGGTCCAGGCGAGCGTGGCCGCCAGGGCCGGAATCCATGCGCCCAGTCCCAGCCCGGCCAGCACGTTCCGCACCGCGAAGAGCACGTTTCCGGCCTGTGGCGCAGCGGCAGGGACCTGGTCCGCCAGCCACCCTGCACCCACCAGGAGCAGGCCGCACATCGCCATGCTGAGGCAGCACGCCGGCAGCTCCGCGGGATACGTCCCGGCTCGCCTGCGCAGCAGCAGCCAGAGTTGGCCGATCAGCCCTCCGAGGGCCAGCAGCGCCAGCGCATCCGCGGCCGCCGCGCCCGGCCATGCCCCGTGCGTCGCTGCCCTGACGACGAGCCCGGCAGCACTGCCTGCCGCCGCGACGCCGATGGCCGCGGCGATGGCTGCGGGGGGCAGGCGCCGTCCGCGGCGCGCCAGGACGAGCCCCAGCGCACCTGCGGCGAGCAACAGGATCGACGAGATGAGCCAGAGCACGGCGCTAATCAAGCTCACCTCCGGACGGTTCCGGTGTGGACGCCTCTGCCGGAGGAGCCTCTGCCGGAGGCGCCTCTGGCGCACGGCCGGCCAGCCGGGCCACCCAGCGCGCGACGTCGACTTGGCCGCCCGCAGGCGCGGCCGCGCGCACCGCGACCAGGGCGCCGCTCCCTTCCTCGATGGCGTTGATCCAGACGCGCGATGGGCCCCACCAGGCCGAGAGCGCCACGCCCGCGAGCAGAAGGAGCGCACCCGCCAACAGCAGCGGCAGCCCGGGCATCCCGGCCAAGTCTACCACGACGAAGCGGTCGCGCTGCAATGACAGGTCGATGCCTTCCCACTCGATCGTGGCCTCTTGCTCGACCAGGCGGTTGAGCTGTGTTGCCGTGTTCTCGCCGTGATAACCTTCGATGAGGAAGACGGGGGCCGTGACGCCCTGTTCGGGCAGGCTCTCGTAGCTGACGACGCGAAACGCCATATTCCTCGCCGGGATGGCAAATCCCTGCTCGCTCTCGTCCTGTCCGAAACGCAAGTTCAGCGAGGTGGCCGTTTCGCCGCCGGCCTGGAGGGACTGCAGGGGGAGGTCCTGGCCTCCCGCCCGGGCACGAACGCTCAGCGCAGGCCCGCTGGAGCGCTGTGCGGCCCAGATGCTGCCCCATCGGGCAGGCCGGGCCGTGTCGATGGCGATGATCCGCTCGCTGCCCGCGTGGGTGAGTTGCAGGAAGGACGGGCTGCCTTCACCGGACGTCGTGGCGTTGAGAAGGCCGAGACTGAGGCCGCGGGCCTGCAAGGGCTGCACGGTGCTGCCCGGCGTGAGGGCGATGCCCACTGCGCGCCATCCGCCGCCCGAGTTCCACAGCAACCCCCCCATCATGAGGAGGATGCCGAGGGCCGCCAGGAGCGGAGCGGCCTCGGACGCAACGCGCCTGCGCCCGAACGCGTCCACGCGTCTGGGCGCTGCGGCCACCTCGGCCTCCTGCACCTCTGCGGCCAGGCGCTCGGCCACCATGGCCGGTGCGATGCGCTCCCGGATCCCGGCAAGCGAGTCGGGCAGATGCACCAGCTCGAAGGGCAATCCCTGCGGCGCGAGTGGCGCGTCCGCCCTGCGCGATCGCCGGAGGTGACGGACCTGGCTTGCGACCCGCAGGGCAAGATGGAAGGCCGTTGCGGCCAACAGCAGCGTGATCCCTGGCGAGCCCAGCACGTTCAGCAGGCCGATACTGCTGAGCAGCGCGCCCGAACGGCCGTAGAGTGCAGCCGTCGTGGCTAGCCACTGCGAAGCCGCAGTCTGATCCAGGCCAACGGGCAGTTGTGGGATGAGTGCGGCGATCGCGAACGTGCCCGCGACCAATGTCGCCAGCACGATTGTCGCTACGGGAGAACTGACAGCCCGCCAGAGATCATCCAGCGGGCGATGGCCGGGGCGCAACCCGGCGTCAGGAGAGCTTGAAGGAGCGTTCAAGGCCATAGTCCGTCGGCCGCACCACCCGGAGTGGCCCTCAGGCGGGCCGTCAGAGCCTCATAAAAGATTGGCCCCAACCGGGCAAGAGGTCGGGGCCAAGACTGAGGAGCCACCCGTCGGAATCGAACCGACAACCTA
>CAZMIS010000393.1:0-4207 GCA_964566325.1 uncultured Anaerolineales bacterium | reverse complement strand
TGGGCCAGGCCATCGACGAGCTGATCGCCAACGACCAGGTCAAGGTGATCATCATCACCGGCGCGGGCGAGTTCGCCTTCGTCGCCGGCGCGGACATCAACGAGATCAACCAGGTGAAGACCGCGGAGGAGGCCCTGGACTTCATCCGGCTGGGACAGGGCGTCTTCAACAAGGTCGAGGACTGCCCGAAGCCGGTCATCGCGGCCATCAACGCGGTCGCGCTGGGCGGCGGCCTGGAACTGGCCATGGCCTGCCACATCCGCATCATGGCGGACCGCGCGCGCGTCGGCCAACCCGAGAGCAACCTGGGCATCATCCCCGGCTGGGGCGGCACCCAACGTTTGGCCCGGCTGGTCGGGCCCGCCAAGGCCATGGAGCTGATCCTGACGGCCGACATGATCAACGCCCAGGAGGCCTATCGCCTCGGGCTGGCCAACAAGGTCGTGCCGGCGGGCCAGGTGCTGAGCGAGGCGAAGGGGCTGGCCAAGAAGATCGCGAGCAAGAGCAAGCTGACCAACGAAGCCACGGTCAAGGCCGTCATCGGCGGGCTCAAGGGATCGCTGATCGATGGCCTGGCGCTGGAGGCGGACCAGTTCTCGAAGCTGATCGGCAGCCACGACACGACAGAGGGCGTCTCGGCGTTTCTCCAGAAGCGGCAGGCGAAGTTCACGGACAGCTAACCGGACGGGTCGCACGTTCCATCAGCGGGCGTGGCGCCAGGTATCAAGTCGTTCCTTGGGAAAGGAGCCGCCATGGACTTCGCATTGACCGAAGAACAGCAGATGTTCCAACAGCTGTTCCGTGACTTTGCGACCAAAGAGGTTGCCAAGGTGGCGGATCAGACGGACAAGAAAGAAGAAGTGCCCGCCAGGCTCATCAAGCGTGCCGCGAGCCAGGGGTTCCTGGCCGCGCTGGCGCCCGAGGAGCCGTACGGGGGGGCAGGGCTGGATTTCACGACCTACACGCTCCTCATCGAGGCGATGGCGGCGGAGTGTGCGAGCACGGCCCTGCTCCTCCACGTGCACAACGGGCTCAGCCTGCGCACCATCGTGCAGCATGGCACGGAGCCGGCTAAAGAGAAGTTGCTGCCGGAGATGGTGGCCGGCGAACGCATCGGCGCGTTCGCCCTGACCGAGGCCACCGCGGGCAGCGATCCCACGCAGCTGCGCACCACGGCGCGCCGGGAGAACGGCGACTACATCCTCAACGGCAGCAAGACGTGGGTGTCGAACGGCGGCATCGCTGGGGTCTTCGTGATCTTCGCGGCTACCGAGCCGGCGGCGGGCGCCCGCGGCATCAGCGCGTTCGCGGTGCCCGCCGAGGCGGAGGGCCTGGTCGTCGGCCAGCGCGAGAAGACGCTGGGCATGCGCGGGGCAAGCATCACGCGGCTGTACCTGAGAGACGTGCGCGTGCCGGCAGATCACCTGTTGGGGGCAGAGGGCGCGGGCTACCGGATCGCGCTCGAAGCGCTGGACTATGGACGCGTCGGCATCTCCGCGGCTGCGGTCGGCGTCGGCCGCAAAGTCGTCGAGCTGGCCACCCGCTATTCGACCGAGCGCGTGCAGTTCGGCACAGCCATCGCCAACAAGCAGGCCATCCAGATGTACCTGGCAGATTCGGCCACGGAGGTGCAGGCCGCCCAGTGGCTGATGCGGCACGCCGCGTGGCTGATCGACCAGGGCCAACCCTTCACACAGGCAGCCGCCATGGCCAAGCTCTTCGCGGGGCGAATGGCCGGCAACGTGACGAACAAGATGGTCCAGGTGCATGGCGGGGCAGGCTTCAGCGCGGAATATCCGATCGAGCGCTACTACCGCGATGCACGCGCCGTGGAACTGGTCGAAGGCACATCCCAGATGCAGCAGATCGTCATCGCCGGCGGCCTGCTTGCGCCCGTAGGGGTCAAGGTGAGGCCTTAGGAGGTCACGCATGGACTTTACCATTCCGAAAAACCTGCTGCTTTTCCGCGAGATGGTGCAAGAGTTCGCCGAGCAGGAAGTGCGACCCAGGGCCAAACAGGTGGATGTGCTAGGCGTGCCGGACATGGAGATCGTTCGCAAGCTGGGCGAGAACGGCCTGCTGGGCGTGCCGTTTCCGCTCAAGTACGGCGGCGGCGGCCTGGGCGAGCTGGGCTATTGCCTCCTCATGGAGGTCATGGGCGGCGTCTGCACCTCCACCGCGACCACCATCGGCGCGCACATCGGCATCGGCGTGATGTCGCTCTACCTGGGCGGCAACGATCAGCAGAAGGACAAGTACCTGCCGGATCTGTGCGCGGGGCGCAAGATGGCTGCCTTCTGCCTCACGGAACCGGGTGCAGGCTCCGACGCCGCGGCCATCAAGACGCGTGCGATCAAGGATGGCAGCAACTGGATCCTGACCGGCACGAAGATGTACATCACCAACGGACCCATTGCCGACGTCATGACCGTCCTGGCAGTGACCGATCCCGCACTCGGCGTGCGCGGGGGCGTCACGGCCTTCATCGTCGAAAAGGAAATGAATGGGGTCTCGGTCGGCACGATCGAGCACAAGATGGGCATCCGGGGGAGTGCGACGTCGGAGATGGTCTTCGATGAGGTGGTCGTGCCGAACGCCAATGTGCTTGGCCAGGTGGGCGCCGGCTTCATCACCTTCATGGCGACCCTCGACACCGGGCGGCTCGGCCTGGGCGCCGCGTGCCTCGGCGGAGCGCAGGGCGCACTGGACGCGATGTGCCGCTACGCCGCGGGTCGCCGGCAGTTCGGCAAGGCGATCGGTGAGAAGCAGGCCATCCAGTGGATGATCGCGGATACGGCCGTCGAGGTGGAGGCACTCCGCTCGCTGGTCTACCGCACCGCCTGGATGGTCGATACGCACCAACCCTTCAGCAAAGAGGCGGCCATCTGCAAGCTGTACGGCTCCGAGGTGGCGTCGCGCGCGATCAACAAGATGGTTCAGGTGCACGGCGCGCTGGGATACAATCGGGACTTTCCGGTGGAGCGCATGTGGCGCGACGCGCGCATCGCCGAGATCTTCGAGGGGACCAACGAGATTCAGCGCATCGTCATCGCCGGGCAGGTGCTCCGCCCGTATGGCGTCCGGGTCGGGACATAAGGAGAGTGAAATGCGTATCATCGTATGCATGAAACAGGGTCTTGACCCGAAGACAGTGAAGATCTCCCGGAGCCGCGAGGAATTGGACATGCGCGAAGCGGTCCGCAAGACGCGCTTTGCGGACAAGGTTGCGCTGGAAGCCGCACTGACCCTGCGCGCGGAAACCGGCGCGGGCGAGGTCATCGCGCTCGTGGTGGGCGATGCGGCAGCGGATGACACGGCGCGCGAGGCCATCGCCATCGGCGCGGAGCGGGCCGCGTTGGTGCTGGCGCCTCCGAAGCTGAGCGGCAAAGGGATGACGGCGCTCCTCGCGGCCGCAGTCGAGCGCCTCGGAGGCGCGGACCTCCTGGTCACGGGACAGCCGGACGAGCTGGACAGCACAGGCAGCATCGCGCCGCGGCTGGCCACCGCGCTCGGCCTGCCGCTTCTCATGGACGTGTTGGCCTTCGACGGTCGTTCGGGCGGGCTCTCTGCCGTCGCGTGCGGCGATGGCGGCGGGCTGCGAATGGCGGCGGCCCTGCCCGCGGTTGCCGAGGTCAGTGCCCGCGCCAGGCGGCCGCGCTATCCGCTGCCGGCGCGCATCGCAACTGCCTGGGAGCCGGGTCTCGTCGAGACCTGGACGGCCGGGGATCTGGGCGTCAGCGCGGAGATGCTCGCACCTGACACGGAGGTGGGAGGCCTCGTGCTCGGCGCCGAACGACAACGCGGGCAGACCATCCACGGCAGCCCGCCGGATGCAGCGCGCGAGCTCGTCGCCCAGCTGCGCGGCCGCTTCCGCGGCCAACGGCTGATCTAAGGAGCAGGCACATGGGCATGGATCTCTCCGACCTACAAGCCTTGATGGGAGGCTCTTTCGACGAGGCAACGAGCGAGAGCGGCGGCGTTTGGGTCGTGTCGCCCGACGGCCGCATCGACGATGGGATGCTCCGCCTTGTAGGCAAGGCGCGGGTGGTTGCAGACGCGCTCGGCGGCTACGTGACGCTCCTCGTCGCGGGCGATGGCGACCATGGCGACGCGGGCGGCGCCATTCCGGCGGGCGCGGACAAGATCATGACGGCCAGCGGCGTGCCCACGGCCGCAGACCTGGCCGAGTTCTTCCGGGAACGCGGCC
>CAZMIS010000392.1:0-4208 GCA_964566325.1 uncultured Anaerolineales bacterium | reverse complement strand
CTTGAGCAGGTGCTCGATGTGTTGGAACAGAAGCAGGTTCCTGCCGATGCGGCGGAACGTCTCATCCATCTCGGGAGTGCGAAGCGGCTCTCCAGGAGGGGAGGTGCCAGTCACTTGCGGGGCTCGGCTTTCATGGTGGCGTCAGGCACGCGGCTCAGCGCTGGTTCCGGGCTTCCCGCAGTACGGCAGCGATCTCCGCTCGACCATTGCGATCGGCATAGCCTTCGAGATCCTCTCCCTCGGGCGTTCGAGCATCGGCCGATGCTCCCTGCTCGATCAGCCCTTGCACTGCCTGCAGATCACCGCGGCGCACAGCGTTGTAGAGGAGCGTGATTGCCCGCGCCGCACGCTTCTCCTTGGCGGCACGCTCGCGCTCTGCCTCCAGGCGGGCGGTGGCTGCTCGGCCTTCAGCGCGCGCAGCCTTGGCTTCCAGCACCTCGGCCAGCGAACGAGCGCCGTCTGCGTAGTAGTCGTAGCTGCGTGTGTGGGCGAGTACCCAGTCGATCGTTGCCTCGTCCTCACTAGGAGACAGCGGCAGCAACTGGCACAGCGCGGTGACGCTGCCCAGTCCGTTGACGGTGTCCTCATAGACAGCGAGCGCCTTGATGAACGCCGCCCGTTCGGCCTTCGTCATCGCGACGATGGCGCTCCGACCCTCGCCGCGGATCGAGGACGCAAACCTGAGCACTCGGGCATGGTTCCCCGCGCCGGAAAGCGACTCCACTGAAGCGAAGTCCTCTGCCAGGCCTGCCGCCAGCAGCTGTCCAATGAGTGCGGTTGCCGGCATGTCGCGGATTCAGGCCCGGTTCAGACGCCGAACACCTTCATGACCTCGTCGCCCAGGTGATTGATCACCTTCACCGCGATGCGCCCGGTCTTCGGCTTCTCGAAAGGCCGTGACACGTCGCTGTTGAGCGTGGCCCAGGCCTCGGCGTCGATCTCGGCCTTGAGCGTGGTCTTCAGCGCCTTGTACGGATCGGCCGCGCCCAGGAAGTAGGCCTGCCGCACGAAGAAGCTCTCTTCGTTGTACTCGGTGTCGATCATCCACAGCGCGATGCTGTCGGTGCCGCCGCTCTCGATCTCGCCGGTCTGCGGCCGGAACACGTCCACGCCCTTCACGCGCACGCGCACCTGGCCGTCGGCCTGCGGCTCGATGCGGATGTCGGGCTCGCCGAAGACAACGAAAAGGTTGCCGGCGCCCGTGTTCTTGAGCTCGCCCGCCATGTGCAGGTCGGGGTTCATGCGTGCCTTCAACACCGGCACGCGGCCCAGCTTCTCGAACTCGGCGGCGTGCGCCTCGTAGTTGAAGGCGCAGGCGATCAGCACGTCGAAGCTCGCGTCAGCGGCCTCGCGCGCAGCGCCCACCAGGTCGGGCCGGGACACGGTGCCGAACTCGGGGCCGATGAAGATCGCGGCTCGACGCTCTTTCTCGCCTTCCATGTAGCGCCCTTCGGCGCAGATGTACGTGCCTGGCCAGCCGACGATGCTGGTGAAGCTGATGCGGTCGGCCTTGTGCGCCTGCTGCACGCCCGCGCTCTTGAGGTTCTCGAGCATCACGGCGGCGAAGTCGGCCTTGGCGTCGTACTCGGCCTTGGGCTGACGCACGCCGTCGATCAGGCCGTCATCGATGTCCATCGCTAATGTGCGGTGCGGGCTCAGGGAATCGACCGTGAACGGGCCAGCCACGCGAACACGCTTTTTGTCCTCGTAGGGCTTGTCGTAGAGGTATTCGCTCTCGGCCTTGGCTGCGATGGACTTGTCGATCTCCTGCTGCCGGGCGACGCGGGCCTGCCACCATTCGGCATGCAGCTGGGTCGGCTCTTCAGGCCACGGGTCTGCAGGCCGCACGGGAAGCGTCGTCAGCGTGAATGCGCGCTTGAGGTTGTGGTTGATGGCCCGCAGCCCCTCCGCGATCTTGGACGGGCTCGCATCGTTCCCGCGTGCTTGCTCGGCCCTGAGTTCCCAGAAGATCTTCTGGGTCTTGCTTTCCCACGGGTCCTCGGCGTCGCGCGGAATATCCCACTCGGCCCAGGTCTTCTTGAGCGCAGCGTTCAGCTTCTCGCGCAAGGGCTCCAGCTTGGATTGCCACTGATCCCAGATGACATCGATCTCGGCGTTGTTGGCGATGCTCTTCAGCGTGACGTGCGGCACCCGCTCGTAGACGAAGCCTTGGCGGATGTTGCCGCGTGTGGGCTGCGAGCTGGGCACGCCCCGGGTGACCTCGGCCTCCTTCAACTGCCCCTCTGGTGTGTCGGCCAACAAGTAGTAGGGATAGCGCGCGCCCATGATGCGAGCGCGCGCAAGTGCGAGCGCGACACGTGAGGTGTCGACAGTGATCCACCGGCGACCCCATTGCTCAGCAACATACGCGGTTGTCCCAGAACCACAGGTCGGGTCGAAGACGAGATCGCCGGGATCAGTCGACATGAGGATGCAGCGCTCGATGACCTTGGTATTTGTCTGCACCACATAGACCTTTGGATCAGAGCGACTCTGTATGCCGCCACCAGCGTCCTCCCAAAAGTTCGTCAGTGCAAGTGCACCGAAGTCGTCGAAGTACTTTCGATAGCGCAGTTGCTTTGCAGTAGCCAGCAGTCGGTTGGCTTTCCGCAGACGCACCAGACCACCCGCCGTCGTTCGCCACGTCCCACTCGACGGCCCGAAACTGCGTCCTTCAAACTCAACTTTGAACAGTTCAGCTTCTGTGGCCTTCCGGCGTGACGTCAGACCTTGGTCAGTGAAGAACCTAACTGGCTCACTGAACGCCCCATTGCCATCACGCTCTTCAGGGCTGGCTGTACGAACGTGACCGTTCTGAAGCTCAACATAGTTGTAGCGAGTAGCCCCCTTCTCACCCCTCTGAAGTGCGAAGTAGAGAGCCCGGTATTTGAGGTCGTCGAGATCCTTCGCGAACCACACTACGCTGTCGTAGACGCGATCCATGTAGTCAGCGCCCAGGCCAATCGATGTCTTAAACGCGATGGTTGCTACATGGTTTTCGTGCCCGAACACCTCACCCAAAAGGTTCCGTACAAGATGGACGTTTTCGTCTCCGATCTGCACAAAGACGGATCCGCTTTCTGTCAACAGATCCCGCGCCGCTGTCAGCCGGTCACGCAGATAAGTCAGGTAGGAATTGATCCCGTCGCGCCACGTGTCGCGGAACGCTTTCACCTGCTCGGGCTCGCGGCTGATGTGATCGCGATTGCCGTCCTTCACATCGCGGCTGGTCGTGCTCCACTGGAAGTTCGAGTTGAACTTAATGCCGTAGGGCGGGTCGAGGTAAATGCACTGCACCTTGCCGCGCAGCCCTTCGCGTTCGGCCAGGCTCGCCATGACCTGCAGGCTGTCGCCCAGGATCATGCGATTGGTCCAGTTCTGGTCGTGGGCGTAGAAGTCGGTCTTGTCGGCGACTTCAACGGCATTCCCGTCGGCGAACATGTCCACGGTGCCGCTGGCGTTGGCTTCGGCCGCCTCTCGCCGCTCACGGCTCTGCCTCAGCAGGTCGTCGATCAGCACCTTTGGGTGCACCTTCTCCTGGATGTACAGCGGCGGTGCGTTCACCACCAGGTCGGTCCAGTCCTGCTCGTCCTTGCCGCGCCACACCAGCTGCGGATCGAGGTCGCGGTTGCGCTGCTGCTTCTCGGCCTGCAGGCCGTCGGCGTTGGAGGTGGCACGTGGGTAGTTCACCTGCACGGGCTTGCGTGCCTCGTCGGCCATCAGGCTCTGGTACTCGGCGGTGGGGATGTTCTTGCGCTTGTCGTCGCTGTGCTTCAGCGCGTCCACGCCCACGAAGGTGGTTCCGGATTTCTTGGTGGCCATGGCGGGTCCGTCAGACGGTGGCGGGCACGAGAAGGCCCTGGATCAATTTCGCGAAGTCGGCTTGGAGGTCGTGCGCCGAGCGGAACTCGGCGAAGGCCCAGCGGCCGTAGGTGCCCAATGCGTTGACGCCGGGCACCCACTGCGTGGCCATGGTGTCGGCCTTGGCCACCGCATCTTCGCCGCGGAAACCCTTGATCTCGACCACCAGGTTCAGCGGGCACTCGTGGCCGTCGTCGATGCGCACGATGAAGTCGGGCCGGTAGTGCCGCTGCGTGCCGCCCATGCGGTACGGCACTTCGAAGCCCATGCTGTGGTTCTTGGCGTAGGCCAGCACGCGCGGGTGGGCTTCGGCCACGCGGCAGAACTCGGCTTCCCAGTCGCTGTCG